>JBCCQK010000040.1:0-27892 GCA_039024375.1 Bacteroidota bacterium | reverse complement strand
CCGTTGATATTCAGCTACTTATGATTGTGGCGATATTTCAAGATTGCATCTTGAAATCAATATCTTTTAGGTTTTTAACCTAATTGACTTTTAAAAGTAGTAAAGTCGAATCGTTAGCTTGACGGCTATGGTCTGGAGACTTGATACATCGAAAAATAAAATAGGAAACACTCCGAAAAGTATTTCCCATGCTCGTTCCTATTTGTTGAAACGTTTAATCTTTGTACTACTTACAGGCTATCAATCCACTCTTTCACTTGCTGCTTGGTCTTACCCGTTTTTTGCTGCAAACGACCTAATAATTGGTCTTCTTGACCTTCCTGATAGGCCAAATCGTTATCGGTTAATTCAGCGTATTCTTCTTTAATTTTGCCTTTCAATTCGTTCCAATTGCCTCGGATACGGTCTGTAAATGCACTCATAATATTTCTAATTTTTAAGGTTTAATAATATGTGTTTGGAGTAGAGAGTAGAGACCATTTCCTTTGGAAATTGAGAGAAGAGAGACTTGCGAAAGTGGTTCAAGCGACAAAATTCTGGTATTGTCTAACTTGGTCAACGCTATACATCTCTACTCTCTATTCTCTGCTCTCTATTCTATTTTTTTATTGATTCGCTCGGTCCAATTTGCCGTTCACGTTTTTTAATGTGGCTTTCTTTTCCCCCAACTCATCAATATTTTGTTCTAGCTTTTCTTTAACCGAAGCTACTTTCTGCTCTAGTTTTCGGTTTTCTTTCTGCAAGTTGGCTATCTTTTCTCTGTTTTTAGAAATTTTCTTCAACATATCATCTCGGTCATCTTCCAAGTCTTCTATTCGGTCTTGTTGGTCTTCGACAATATCTTGGTAGTAATTGGGTAGTAATTCGTTCAAAAAGTCGATGGTCAATTCCTTCATAGCATTGTACTCGTTGTACGTATCATATCTAGTAATTGGTGTGTTATATCCCATCTGACCGAATACGTTCATAATGGTTTTTCCGCCGTTGCTTCTCACTTTGGCAAATAATTCCATCTTTTTTGGAGATATGGGAGGAACGACGGTTGGCTCCGTGTAGAGCACTTCCTTGTTTGTCAAGAACCCAATTCCTTCGATGTCCACGTCGTAGCGGTCGTCCATAAAATCTCTAAACGCTTTTTTCACCTCTTTGGCTTCGGGAGCAATGATGACTCTGATTGAGTTTCGCTCTTTTCCATCGTGAATAATCGTTTCGTTTTCGACATTTAATACTTGTGCGCTGACAATATTTGCAGTTAATATCATTACAAATAAAGCCGCTATACATTTGATATTAGGTAACATATTGTAATTTCTTTTTAGTTAAGGAAATAAGAACAGTATTGGTACTAGCTACTTGTGTAATCTTTCCTTGATTTTAAATATTGGAGAACAATTTGAGTAAAAATTAGTCTCGCTACCATCATTTCTAAGAAGAGCGAGCCACTAATAATCAAAAAATTCGGTAAGTTAGCCGCTTCGATGCCGTATTTGGAAAATACATAATCGGAACCCGTTAAGAATACCAAAGCATTGATGACAATCATCGTTACTGCGGCAAACAACGTTATCTGAGCGGCGAAATTCATTCCTATCCGCATACCAAGCATCGAGCATCCACGAGGACTTTTCAATATTTTCTAAGAAGCCACCAATCATGTCGATGGTCCCTTCGTCGGCTGCTTTGATAATGGCTCGGAAGTTTTCAATTAAAATTTTATGGTTACCTAATAGCGTTTTGACCATTTCTCGGTCGGCTATCTTACCGTGATTTTCGTCAATCCTAGCAGTGTCCATATAAGCCGACAAGGTACTTAATGGTCGGTGCCTTAGCGTTAAGATTCGCTCGGCGATTTCGTCAATTTTCAAGCGAGCATCGTTGTACAATCCTTCGAATTGGGCGTGCAATTCAAAGAAGTTTTCTCCTTTGATATTCCAGTGAAAATTTCGAAGATTTTGGTAATATAAATGGTAGTTAGCAAACAGTTGATTCAATTCTTTTACCGTTGAGGAAACTTTACTTTTTTCAAATCCTAAGTAATTCATTTCTTTTCTTTTTTGTATATGGGGAATAATATTTGGTGGTGTATTTTTCATTTTGTCATCTAATTTTTGATAAGGTTTTTCGACTCTGGAGAGTCGAGTTACAGTTACTTCTGTAATGAAGGTTTTCGACTCTGGAGAGTCGAGTTACAGTTATTTTTGTACGAATTAATACCTATAAATGGCATTGGCTTTACCTGCTTGATGTGGCATTTCTTCTCGGCTCACGTTATAGACTGTTCCACCTTGCAAATACGTACTAATAGCTGCGAAATTCAGCAAACAAGCGTTATTTTTATTCTGCGTACTATGAACGTCAATACTGTTTGCTTCGGGCAGGTACGTTCCCCACATTTCAGTGGCGTTTTTATCAATAAATAAGGTTTCTACCTTACCCATCAACGCATTGGCCGCAATGTCGGCCATCATCAAAGAGGCTTTCCCCTCGGCCATTTTGCCACTAAAAGCATCTCTACTGCTGTCTATATCCTTTCTCACAATGTCTTTCATAATCGACCATGCTTTTTCGTGCAACAATACTGGGTCATCGTTTTCGACGTTACCGCTAATGTGCGCCTCTACTATGTTGCTGTATTTGGAAATCTCCTTATACATCGGAACTAAATAGTCAACGGCCGCAATGATTAAGGGAGCTTTTTCGTCATACAACATTTCCATTAAGCCCTTATCGACCATTCGAAAATAGTCAACGATTCGGTCCGTTTTACCGTCTTTCTCACCGCCTTGGCCGTGAAAAATAGGGCCGTTTCCTCCACCGTGCGATTGCAATTCGGCAGGATACGTAACATCTATGGTAGCCATGCTTTCCTCTAGACTTTCGGGTACGAGGTCGCTAATTTTTACGGGAGTAATGCTGTGCGCTGCTCCTTCGAAAAACCGAACTTCGTTTTGGCTGAGCGCCAAAATGAAAAATCGACTTTCGCCCGTGACTATGGGCATTAAAGGCCTTAAATAAAATACGTTATCCACGTAATTGAATGATTTGAACTCAATGGGTAGCGTGTAATATTCGAAAACGTCTTGGTTTAAAAAGACAGCCAAGCCGTTGGACTGATACAACCAAAAGTCTTCATTGTCCAACAGTTCGTAGGCTTTCGCCAAATAGGTTAATGCCTCTTTTTTGCTCATTGGGTTTTCTAACAAATTTTCATCCATTAACTTATCCGTCACTTCGGATAGTTGGTTTTTAAATCGAATTCTGGCGGCTTGTCCATCCCCTGTTCGTTCAGTTGGAATAAAAATCGTGACATTAGTATTGTTATCTTGATGATTATTAGCTAATCGTTTGAATATTTTTTCGTTGAATTTCATATATTATGCTTTAGGTAAGTGAGAAGTCAGACTTTATAAAATTCTGAAAACTAAGTAACTAAACTAAAAACGATAAAACTTTTAGTTATACTCCATTTTCATTCTTCACTTAGTTAAAAAAAAAGAGTGATGAAACACATCGTGCAGTTACCTACAGGATGGCAATCAATTAATGAGGTACAATATTGCTAGGATGAGTTGGTAGAAGCGTGCAACTAGTAGTTTAGACTATAGGTAATCGATAGTTTTCAGATGAGGCAAAATTTGGAAATCAGCACTTTACTTAACTAGTCACTAATCAACTAATTACTAATCACTAGTCACTAAACTAAAACACTAAAATAGGAATGTTCGACTTCAATATAAGCCTTTTAGTATTGTCTTTACTCGTAAGTCGTTCTAGGAAAGACTTGTCTCTGCTTGGAAAAGCAAAAACGTCCGCTGCGTATTTTCGGGTGTTTTGATGAATGGCCGTTTCGATATCGTGGTTGGACATATTTAAGAAAACCAGCTTATCATAGTTCAATGATTCTAATAATCGGCTCTTTTTAAACGCAAGTTCTTTTTCTGCTAACTCTTTGTTATCTCCGAAGTAATAAATCAAGTTAATAGTAGATTTATTTAAATCGTTATCTGCCATCTTTTTCAGAAAGCGAACTTCTCTAATTACTTCCTCTATCGGTTTTTTTCGCTCTAACAAATAGTTAATATCAGTGATGGTTGAATAATCAATATCCGCTGGTATTAACAAAACGGGGCAATCGGTTTCTTCCGCCAACTTAGTTTCGGGCGTACCGAGTAGTTCGTTGATGAAGTTAAACTCGCTTCTAACGTCCAGAATTACCATTGAAGGTTCGTACTTTTCTACCTCATCAATGATGTAATACTCTTTGTCTCCTTTCCAAGACGGGATTGCCTCAGTGACTAGTTTGGCTCTAGTTAGTTGCCATTCTTCGGATAATTCGTTGTATAGTTTAGCGAGATTTTTTTTGCTTTCTCGATTTGCTGGCCTTGGTCGATTACTTGTACTACGGTGTTACTCGGCGTGACGTAATCGTTGGGAATAATGACGGATTGGAATTTGGCATCGAATAGTAATAAGGTGGCTTTTAGATTTTTTGCTGTAAAGACACCATATTTTAACAATTGTCGATTGGGATTCAATGCGTCGATTGACAATAATATCGTGTTTTTCATATTAGACTATTTGTTCTAAAAAGGATGAACGTCTAATATGTTCAATTTTGGTAAATATTCAGAAGACAGACCGCTTTGTTGTCAGATTACAAATAGGGTTTAAAAGGGGTTGTCAACGTCATAAATCTGACTTCTACTGAATAGTCACCAATTTTGATTAAAGATTTCTACTTTTCAAAGTGTTGGGCTATCTTCTCGTAAAATTCTTGACGCATCGATTCTGCTTGAATATCTTTATAAAAAAAGACCGTTCTATCGCCATTTTCTTTCGACAATTTTACCTCCACTTCAGTTGCCCAATCTGGGTAAATGACAGCTTGAATCAAAGCTAAATCCCAAATAACTCGCCGCCGCCGACTACCATCCAAATGCTGAAACCAGCGGTCAGATAAAAAATCCCCTAGAGTGTGTTGTCCTTTTAATTTTTCGTTCACTTCTGCCCGGTCGAAGGTCATTTGGGCGGCAATGTTGACGGGGATAATGTGCATTTCTACCGTTGAGTTGAGCAAAATTTCCAAAGCCTGTACATCCATGACACAGTTGAAATCTTGTCTCTTAAAAATCTCCTTATCAAAATCGTAGGTCGAACCCAACCAATATAATTTTAATTTAGATTCAATCGTCGGGTCGATGTAAATAGCCGATGCGACGTTCGTCAACGCACCAAGTGCTACCACGGCCAATTGTTCTCCGTCGGGTAAAGTCTTCGTTTGTTGGATAATTTCGTAGGCGGCCGCCGAATGTTGCGCCAAGTCGCCCCAATCAAACATTCGGGCAATGCCCCCTCTTCTTGTTTTGACATCGACACCCATTTCTCCCACCAATACTTGATTGAGTCGGTAGCTGTTTTCCATCGTCTGCGGAATTGCCCAGTGGCTCGTTTGCCAATGCGTGGCGTTGAGGGCTAGAATGTTCCAAGAGGGTTCTATGAGCGCCCGAGCGACGGCGTACAAATCGTCCACTTCGTTACCCGTATCGGCATCCAAAATGACAGGAATTGGGGCGGTTTGGGCGAGGGTTTCTTTTTGAAAACTAACTAGTAATAAACTGAATAAGAAAACAATACTGTAGAATTTTTTCATTACTTTTTTATTGTTCTGAACATGATAGAGAAGAAAACATAAAAAATCATAACTTTAGACAGCGTCCCTTTCCGCTTAGGAACGGAATCAAGAACATAAACATCTTCAAGCCGTCGCATATATCTTTTTAGAATTCATAAAACGCCGAGACACTTTCCACCCACTTCTCGGGACTCCCCAACTGACAAAAATGCCCTACACCTTCCATAATCGTTAATTTTGCCGAAGGACAAACGTGTTGTTTCAAATAATGCGCCATGCGAACATTGGCTACCGCATCGTCTTGCCCCCAACATAAGTGAATCGGTAACTTTGTTTGTCCCAAAGCGGGCAACCAGCGAGTTTTTTCGAACCGTTTTCTATCATTGAGATACTTGATGGTCAAATACGTTTTTCGATGTCCATCTTTCAGCGTATTTCCCTCCCAGAGCGTCTGAATTTCGGAAGCAGACAATTTATCATTACCGTGTGCACTTCGCACCTGTTGATTAAATAATTGGAAGGTCGTCAAATTACGCATCAAGTGGCCGTATTTTGATAGCAGTATTTTCTGAGTAATGCGTAATTCCGCTAACTCTAGCACCATACTGCCATTAGTAAACGTCAAACTTTGAATGCCCTCAGAAAACCAAGTAGGTAATAAATCATTTTCGTGTCGTGCCACTATTTCCGTCAGTACACTATCGCCCATATCGTGCGCCAAAATATGACCTCCTTTAATGCCAAAATGCTTCCATACTTCAAAAACAGTATCAGCCTGTTCAAAAAGAGAGTAGGTATAATCCTTTTCGGGTTTGTCGCTCAATCCGTACCCCAACATATCAAACAAGATAATGCGGTCAAAAATTGCCAACATTGGTTCGACGATTCGGTGGTAGGAATAGGAGGATTCGGGGAAACCGTGAATTAATAGTAACGTTTTGTCAGCCGAAGCAGCGGGATTGCCCAGTTGTTTGACAAAAAGTTGGTGTTGGAACGGGCCGTAGGGGATAAAAGCGCCTTTGGCTTTCCATTGTAGAAGTTGTGGCGACATCGTTTTGTTTTTCTTATCTAAATTACTTTCTCATAAAGGGTTTTCTTATAAAAATAAGAATACAGGGAATCATGTTGAAAACATGAAAAATACTGGGTCGAAGTTGAAAACTTCGACCATCGGCATCATTTTTTAATTCAAATTTTAGGTCGATATTCGAAGATTTTATCTTCGAATCAATATTCTTCAATTCTTTGACTTGATTTCTTAGAGACTGATATTTTTATAAGAAAACCCTTCGCATTCCAAAAAGCAATGCGCCCATTAATAAGGTACAACTGAGCAACAAAATCGGCAGTTGCTGTATTCCAAAATGGAAAGAAACTTGTCCCATCCCATAATTGATGAGCATATTGCCAAAGAGCGCAATCACGAAGATAATACTAAATGCCGTACCAGACAAATGAGCAAATTTGTCGCCAACCATTCCCAAGAAAATCGGAAAGATACCCGCAAAACCAATACCCAACGCAATCAGTGCCGCTAGCTGAATGGTAAAGCTTCCACCTACGTAGAAAAGCGTACAGCCTAGTAAAATACAGCCGTAGCACCAAACCATTACTGTCGTATCTTGATATTTTTTCAATAAATAACCTAGTGCAATGCGCATCAAAGTTAGCGCTCCCATATGAACCGTCAATCCCATTAGGGCTTTTTGTCCATCAATGGATAAACTTTCCTGCATAAATCCTTTGGTCCAATTGCTGACTAAACCTTCTAAACCACTCTGAAAAAACATGACCATGGCGAGTAGTAATAAAACGGGGTTTTTAATCATTTGCAAGACTTCTGAGAATGGCAGGCCTTCTTGTTGTTTAGGAGCAGGAAACGTTACTAAAGCTACCCATATAATGACTAAAGTAACCGTTGAGCCGAGCCCCGCTACAATGGTAAAAGGGTCATAAAAATTGGACAGACTAGAGATGACTAACGGTAATCCCAAAGCCCCCAAACCATAAAAAATACCTAATATACTCAATTTCGCGCCCCGCTCTCCTTCACTAATATCTGCCACCAGTGCACTCGCCGAACTATTCAACGAGCCACCTCCCGCACCGATGGCAAAGACACTTAGCTGAATAATCCACCAACTATCGCTCAAAGCCAATCCCTCCATTCCGATTAGGACTAAAGTACAACAGAAAATAAATACCCCTTTGTAACCGTATCTATCTGCTAAGGGGCCACAAAATAGCGACCCTACCATAATACCAAAGGGCAAAATAGAAGCCAATACGCCCGCCGCTACGTCCGTTTTTTGAAATTTTACCACTATTTCGGGTAGAATTGACCCCAAACAAATGACAGACATGCCGAAGGCGAGCATACAAGCACAAGCGGCATTAAAAACGAGTTGTTTGCGGTAGGGCATAGCTAACTACTTTTGGGTACATTGTGAATTGAGGTACTTTGAACGCCATTTTCAATATTAATGAATGGCTGTATGGTTATATTGTTGTATTGCTACATTGCTACTTTGCTAGACTTTGACCATACAACCATTTTTACAAACGAAATCGAACACCGCCCATCAACCATCTATTAGGCATCGCCGCTCCCAAAATATTTTGGTACGATTCGTCGAATAGGTTATGGATTTGGAAATTCAAACCAAATTGTTCGTTCAAATTATATCCGAGGCGCAAATTCCACAATTGATAAGAAGGGGCCAAGCGAGCGTTAATCCCCGCCGCTACTTGCTCGTTGCGCACTTTATACAATCCGTTGAGTGCTACATTCCATCTTCCCGATTCCAATATCAAGTTGGTGGACAACAGGTGTTTAGCGTGACTGGCAATGTAAACGGAAATGACGTCTTCCTCGTTGCTCGTATTCAAATAGGTGTAGCCCAATGACCATTGCAGGTGCGTGTTTTCTCGAAGCGATTGCCGCACCCAAGATTCTAATTCAACTCCTCTCGTTTGTACGGAGGTCACATTTGTTGCATAGAAATAATTAGCGTCTGCTTGCAAATTACTATTATTAGAAATATCGGCTTCGTTGGTAGAGACAAAATCAATCAAGTTGTCGGATTGTCGAGCAAAAGCGGTGGTTTTCAATTGCCAACTATTGGACAACTTAATATCTAAGCCGATTTCCTCCGACCACGCACTTTCGGCCATTAAGTCTGGATTCCCAAGGCTCCTACCGGGTGTTAGGTTTTCCAGATTGAAAGAAACGTAGCGTTCGGTATAATCTGCCGCTCGAATACTCCGACCAGCGGAAGCCCGTAAAGTCATATTGGCAAAACCGTAGGATAGATTGACTTGCGGAGTGAACTCTAAACCGTAGTTATCATCGTGGTCTAATCGCAAACTACCAATCAACGTTAGATTCGAAATGGGACGCAAACTTCCCGTTGCGTAAGCACCGTAATGCCAGTCACTATGGTCGCCGCGGTCGGTACTTTCTACCGAACGATAGTCAATTTGGCCGCCTAAGCGGATGGAAGTTCGTTCGTTGAGTAGAAAAAGGTGGTTAACGTTCGTGTTCCAAAAGTGGGTAGTATGAATATTAGTAGAAGGGAAATCGGGACTGAAAATAAATTCGTCCGTTCCCCGACGATAGGCAAACTGAATGTCCGTTTGTTGATTGGCCTGCATTCTGGTGACTTTCACTTGATTCCACCAGTTTTGAGTCGTCTCCACCGATTTATCAAAGGTACTCGTCGTATAAAAATAGCGGGCATCGAAGTTACGGTCGTCGTAAGCCGTTCGCGCTTCCAGCGTCCACTGGTCGTTCATGCGATAGCCAACGGAAAGGCCCAAGGTTTTTAAATTAAAAAAAGACCGATAACTATCTAAATTGGTATCACCAATTTGCTGTGCCGCCACGGTTTGTCCATCAGATTGATTGGTACTGAATCCACCTCCAACGTACCATTTTTCTCGTTGTACCGAAAAACCTTGCTGAGCATTGACTAAGCGTTCTTCACCATAATTGAGTACCCCCTCAACCGTTGATTCGTCCGAACCGTTTCCGCTAAAACTTCTGGTGATAATGTTAATCACTCCACCAACGGCATCCGCCCCGTACATCGCCGAAGCCGCCCCACGTAGGACTTCTATACGCTCAATTTCGGCGGGCGTTACGGGAATATAACTGTTGAAATGTCCCGTCAACGGGTCGTTGAGTTTCATGCCGTTGACTAAAATCATCACCTGCGTGAACGTCGCACCCCGCAAACTAATGTCTCCTTGCACCCCAAAGGCACCACGAGTTTGCACTTCGATACCTGGAATATATTGCAGTACGTCATCAAGAGAAGTAAAAGCCATTTTTTGTAAATCTCTCCCTTTTAGGATCGTAATATTTCTACCCGTCTCGGAAAGTTTCAAGGGCAAGCGGCTCGTTTTGACTTGAACGGTGTCAAAAATAGAGAGCGATTGGGCATGAAGTGTACCTTCTTGAAGACATAAAATAAAAAGTAAACTGACAATTATTCTCAACTTTTCATTGTTGAACGGTAAATATTTTCTGTAATTTTTCAAACGCAAAACGATATTTTTAGTGAATAATTAGGATGGTCTTTTTGGAAAGAATCGGCAAATATCTATTTAGTTTATCAAAAAAAAAAGGAAAAGAGGAGTTAGTTGAGTTGTGAAAAAAGGTAGGAATAAAAATGGGTAGCACATTTTATCGCAATAATAAAATCGTACTACCCAGTGATTTCATAAGTCAGTCAGGGGAACTTGGTTTTAGATGGAAGGAGTTTTTTCCTTTGCTAACGAATCTACTTTATAATAGGTCGCAACTACTTAGTACTCTTTTTACCATAAAGTTTTTTTTCGAGCGGTAGCATTGACTATTTCGAGCAGTAGCATTGATTGTTTTGTCCTGTTTTGGCGTTTTCAATATAGGGTGGTAAGTAGTTATAATAGGTCTATATTTTCAGTTACTTCTTAGGCTCTCGTCAAATTGGTTATTCCGTAACGACTTTTAATCACACTTCTTAGTTTCTTACGAGCAAAGAAAATTCTACTTTTCACCGTTCCGATAGGAATACCCATGGATGCTGCAATTTCATGGTAATGGTACCCATCGGTGAACATATTGAACGGAATCTTAAAATCATCGGATAGTGCATTGATGATATTTGTTAATTCCTTCATCATAATCAAAGAATTAGCATTATCACCAACAGATTTGTTTTCAATAAAATAGCTATAATCTTCAATGGGGGCCTCTACTTTGTTTCTGGCTTTCTGCTTGCGAAAATCATTAATAAAACTGTTTCGCATGATGGTTGTTATCCAAGCTTTGAAATTAGTTCCCGCCTTGAATCGGTCTCTGTTTTTGTACGCACGACACAAAGTTTCTTGCACCAAATCATCGGCATTTGCCCGATTTTTAGTCAACTTTACCGCAAAAGCGTATAGCAAGGTTTTTAAGGGCTGATAACGTTCGTTAAACTCTTCAGTCGTCATGTACAGGATATAGTTTTTTAAACAGTCGGGTTTCAATCTTTTATTGCTTAATCATCTGGATTAAAATGAATAGTGGAAAGGTTTTAGGCAACCAACATTGGTTGCCCTTATTCCCTTTAAAAACATTCAGTAGCAGAGGTTAGACCATAAAGTCCTATACCATCCGCAGAATTGCCAAGTGATTTCTATAAAACAGTCGATTTAGGTATCTATTAAGTGTCGATTAGACTAGGTGTAAAACGTTACTTTGAGGGTTCTTCCTTTAAAAAAGTACGTTGTTACAAAAACAACTACTTCAAAGAAAACATTTTTTCCATTTGTAGCTGTACGGATATAAATGCCACTGCTAAAGCTGTGCCACAAACCATAATAAATTGATAATCAGTTTTCTACAAACAACAACAGTAATCTAACACGATTAAATATCATCTTTACACTGAAATATCATCAAAAAAGAAGGTATCAATCAATTCATTTAGCTAAAAAATAGCTACCTTTCCACTCCATTAAGTTTTTCGTAATTAGCTCCATTATTGCATTTAGCATTGACAAAAAAATAAGTAGTGCCTTTAGTTTTTCAATTGATTCTTTTTTCCATAGGTTCTCAACCCATTGAAAAAAGAAATCATTTGAAAAACGCACCAATTATTTTTTATCGTCTCTCAACAAATATGTGATTATTCGGATTGTCGAATTAGTCTGTAATATTGATATTTTATGTCAGCATTGACTACATCTAGTGAGCAAATTCAAACTTTCATTGCAGCTACGGAATTGAGCGACCGTGGCGTCATTTTTCTGAATAAGAAAGGTGTCGTTATTGGCCTTAACAAAGTTTTTGCGGAACATACGGCTTACGCCAAAGAAGAGGTGCTGGGAAAGATGATTTTCGAGATAAACCCTCATTTGAGCATGATGGCTTGGCGAAAGTTGTGGGGTACTTTGCAAAGAGAGGGGCGACTATCCGTCAAAGGTGACCACCTAACGGCCACAGATGAACTACGCCCCGTGAACGTTCGGTGGGAGCGAGTCGAAATAAATAACGAAGTGTACGGTTGTGGTGTAGTAGAAGACTTGATTTCGGCAAGTCGGTACGAAGACTTGCTGAATATTGCATCCGAAATATCTAAAGTAGCTGCGTGGGAATGGGACGTACTACATCAAGAACTTTTCTTTTCGCAGCAGTTTTTCAAACTATTAAATCTACCCGAAGATTTCCAACTTACCGTCGATAAAGTAGAGTTTTTTCTGAGCCAAACCTTAACCGCCCAATCGGCTAAAGACCTGCTCACGACTGCTAGGGAAAAGGTCAAATCTGGACAACCGTTTGACCTCGAATTAAACCTACGCCCGAGAGGTAACACAATTCCAGCCGCCATCAATCTTACGGCCCAACCCCTAGTCATAGAAAATAGAACCGTAAAACTGTACGGTATTATCCAAGATTTATCCAGTGTTTCTGGTCGAACAGAAGAACTATTCCTAACCAATTTTTGCATGGACTACGCCCTAGACAGTATTCTTTGGTTAGACAAAACGGGAAAAATAATCTATGCTAATCAATCGGCTACCATTACTTACGATTTTTCTAAGGAGGCCTTCAAAGAGCAATCCATTTTTCAGTTATCGTCAAAACATACCCCAGAGGGCTATCCCAAATGGTGGGCAGCCTTGTCCGAAAAGGGAATAATAGAGTTTGAGTCCATTCACCAAACGAGTAGTGGCCGTCACTTTCCCGTCTGGGTCTCACATAACTATATCCCCTATCGAGATAAAGGCTTCGACTGTGTTTTCATCAAAGATCTAACCGACCAAAAAATACAAGAAAATCAGTGGCGCTTGACCCAACAGACGGTGGATAAAGCACAGGATATGATATTTTGGTTAGATGAAAAAGGAAACTACATCTACGTTAATGAAAAAGCCTGTCAGACCCTCGGCTACTCACGAGATGAACTTCAAAGCAAATCCGTTTTTGATACTGCAAAAGACTTTAGCCAAGCAGACTGGGAACATTACTGGTCTTCGGTGAAAGAAAATGGCTACGTAGAACTAGAAAACGTCCACTATACAAAGGACAACCAAGCTATCCCCGTTCGAATAAATGCGAACTACGTCGAGTATAATGAACAGCCTATCTGCTGTGCCTTTTTAAAAAATCTTTCTTTTAGAAAAAGAAGAGATGAACAGATAAAACTCTCGATGTCCACCATCGAATGGTCAAGCGATATGATTTTTTGGCTCGATGCCGAAGGAACTATTTTCTACGCAAACCGTCGAGCCATCACTGTTTTAGGGTATTCAAAAGACCAATTAATTGGCTTACCGCTTTTTAAAATAGCTCCCGAACGAAACAAAGCGGAATGGCCCAATCATTTTGCCCA
Source organism: Bacteroidota bacterium (assembly GCA_039024375.1). GTDB lineage: Bacteria > Bacteroidota > Bacteroidia > Chitinophagales > Saprospiraceae > JAFMDF01. Next base: position 14,398 of record JBCCQK010000040.1, on the reverse strand, counting down.
AATGCGAAAACGGCAAAATCACACCTATGAATCGCTCATTAAACGAAAGAATGGAAAAATCTTTCCCGTAGAAGTAACTGTTAATTATATCAAGCACGGGGATAAGGAAATACTAAGTGTTTACGCCAAAGATATTACCGAGCGCCGACAAAAAAAGATTCAGTTAGAACTGGCCTACGAACAAATCAAAGAACTAAAAGAAGAGGCCGAAACCGAAAACACCATTCTAAAAGACGAGATTCAACTAGAATACGGCTTTGCCAACATCATCTCCGAAAGTCCGAATTATAGAGTTGTTCTTAAAAAAGTCGAGCAGGTCGCCAGTTCCGACGCAACGGTTTTGATACTTGGAGAGACGGGAACGGGCAAAGAATTACTAGCCCGTGCCGTGCACGAATTGAGTGGTCGTTCCAACAAAGCCATGATAAAAGTCAATTGCGGGGCTTTACCCGCCAACTTGATTGAAAGTGAACTGTTTGGCCACGAGAAAGGGGCATTTACGGGCGCTCATCAGAGCAAAAAAGGCCGTTTCGAATTAGCGCATAAGGGGACTATCTTTCTGGATGAAATTGGAGAATTACCGCTTGACTTGCAGACAAAACTACTGCGTGTATTGCAAGAGGGAGAATTCGAGAAGTTGGGCGGCACACAAACGGTCAAAGTGGACGTTCGAGTGATTGCGGCGACCAATCGAGATTTGGAGCAAAAAGTAGAAGAAAATGCCTTCCGTGAAGATTTATTTTACCGGTTGAATGTCTTCCCTATCCAAAATATTCCACTGCGGGAGCGCAAAGACGACATTGTACCGTTAGTTCGGTTCTTTGTGGAGAAATACAGTAAGAAAATGGGGAAAGATATCAAAGAAATTCCACAGAGAGCCATCAAAAGGTTAAAAACGTATGACTTTCCCGGCAATGTTCGAGAATTAGAAAATATCATTGAACGGTCTATCATCCTAAGTACGGATAACGTGCTGCGCTTTGACACCTCCCTTTTCCGTAGTGGGAATAAAAAAGAAAGTGACTTCCTCAGTCTCGACGATATGCAACGACAACACATCATCGAAGCACTCAAAAGAACCAAAGGTCGAATCAGTGGGGAACACGGCGCCGCTACTATCTTACAAATTAATGACAAAACACTGACTTCAAGAATGAAAAAACTCGGTGTAAAAAGAAGCGATTATTTGGGGTAGTAATCAGTGATTAGACGCTGGCTACCAATTGATTAATTTACTGGCTTTCAAATATTTATACTCCATTAAAAGCTATCAATTGTTTACAAATCAGACCGATAAAAGAAGCAAGCTAATACTATTCTATCCTACTTTTTTTCTTATATTTGAACAAGCCACCAGGTAAACCGTTCTAGCAACAAACAAATTTTAAAACATTGGAGCCGCTCCATTAATCTTAAAAATCATGTCTAGTCGCACTATGACGAAGTCGTTTCGATTTTTGTTTATTGACGATTCTCCAACGGACAATAAATATCTGTCGTTATTGATTAGAATAAAAAAGTTACCTATCGACCCACACTTTGAGTACAACCCTCAAAATGCGCTGAACTATTTAGCAACTTGTGATAAAGCGTCCTTCCCCGAAGTTATCATGGTAGATATAAATATGCCTAGGATGAATGGATTCCAATTCGTGGAAATCTACTTGAAGCGGTTTAAGGAGCACTATCCAGAGACTAAGGTCTATATTACGAGTTCCTCTATCCAAACATCTGACCGAGAAAAGGTAAAAACGCATCCCCAAATCCAAGATTTTATCGAAAAGCCATTTAATCTAAGTCAGTTTCAACAAAAGATTCTACCCAGTTTGATATAAGTGATGAATGATAGGTGATAAATGATGAGATTTAGATGGAAACCTCGGTGTGTCACCTAAACCATCAACGATTTACCTTGCTCCTCTACACAGTCGAACTCCTACGTACTGCCCGTCTGTTGGGGAGCGCCCACTTCGGCTGCTAATCAGTAGTTGGTCGCCCGAAGTGGCAAAATAACCTCCTTTGACTACTTTTTGTGCACCACTAATAGTTGCTTCAAGAGGATTTCCCGAGTCCGTTACTGACTTCTCTAGCCAATCCCAACACCATTCTGCTGCGTTTCCACTCATTTCGTACAAACCATCTGCATTGGGCTCTAGGCTTCCAACCGCAACGGTCTGCCCTCGATTAACGCCCGACGCTACGTAAGGTAAGGCACTAGCATTTGCAGGATTGTAGTTAAGGTAAGTGGGGTCTGCAGCTTCTTGTCCATTGCCAAACCGTACTTTTTTTCCACCTTGACGAGCAGCAAACTCCCATTCGGCTTCGGTTGGCAGCCGATAACCATTGGCGGCCCAATTGGCCGTTATCGTCCATTTTAGACTATCTGTAGTGGACCCATTATTGACATCCATCGTCGTCTTATCCACTTGATAAACGGGTTCGTAACCGTGTTCGGCACTCAACCAATTACAGTATTCCACCGCTTCGTACCAAGTAATCCCAATAGCGGGCTGCTGTCCCCTACCCCATCCAAAATCACTTTTTAAAGGCAATCTTTTCGCTCGGCAGTAGCGGTCGTAAGCTTCGAAAGGAACTTCGTGAACGGAAATATAAAAGTCTGCTACTTCGACGGAACGGGGCGGCTGACTACTACCGACTTTATCGTTGAATACATCGCCCATTTCGAAAGATTGACCTTCCATAAATTGCATTTTGGGAATGGGCGTTTCGAATTCGAAAGGTACAAAGGCTTCTCTCGTTTCTAGAATGGTCGTTAGCAGATAATCTGTCGAATCGAGCAACTCGTTCAACAAGTCTTCTTCCGCTTCGACCACTTCGACAAAATCTCTCGGCAAGGCCGTTAGGTCAATGTTGAGCGTTAGTTTTTTGGTATCAAAATTCAGCGTCAGCAAGTACGGTTTGTAATCTGTTCCTTCGATTCGAATGTCATACTGTCGATTTTTTACCAAATTTTCGGGTATTTCGAAGGAAAATTGTCCTTTTTCGACCGTTGTTTCTAAACCATTTTCGGAAAGAATATTAATGGTGCCCGTTGGCAAATTAGTGCTTCCCGCTTCTCTAACGGTTCCTTCAACTGTATAAGTAGCTATTTGCTGTACAACGGGAGTCAACAAAATGGTTTCAACGGAGAGATTACGGACATTTTTTACCAACCGAAAACTGTCCTGCCGTGCGGTAAAGCCATTCTTGAACACCGTTAAACCAATCCGTTTTTGCAAAAAGTTTTTGTTGACTTTGAAAACAAATTCGCCGTTTCGATTAGTGACGGCCGCTTGTCCTCTGAATACGATTCGGGCATTTATAATAGGTTGACTCGTTTGCTCATTGATGATTCGACCTGCTAGGTTAATCGTTGGCGTTTGGCGCTGAACGCACCACCCTACGGCCGCTTTGAAATCTACATCGGCGCTATCCAACTCAATTGCCCGACCGAATTGGTAACAGATTTTTTCTCGGAGTTCCAGCTTTTCTTCTTGGTCGGCATCGCTCTTGGTCAACGCCTCGTAGTAGTTCACCCCTTGATTGAAATATTCCGTTCCAACGTTGCTAAAAAAAGCGGCATTGGCCCGCTTCAACACAGGGATTTCGTCCTCGTCTTCCGCCAAAACGGCATCAAATAGTCCTTTATCGACTAGGCTTTTGACCACTTGGGCCAGGCTATCTACTGTTTCATCCTGCTGCATTCGAACGGCCTCTCGGGCGTAGTACTCGTTCAGCAGCACTCGGTCGGAAGGCGAATCAATACACAAAGAAAGTGTTTGGCCTTGGTAAACGTAAGGAATAATTTCGCCCGTACAGTTGTCCCACGTTTCGGGTAGGTTCCACACAAACCCTGAAAAAAGTAGCCATACGGGCAAGGCGAGAAAAAGCGCATCTTTCCACATGGAACTCATATCCAAAGTAGGGAAACCTAGCTTTTTCAAATACTTTTTCCACATTTTGGGAATCGAAAAATCCAATGCGGCAATTGGGCGGCTCAATTTTTCAATAATGGGTATTCGCTCTTTTCCTACTGTTTCCAACGAATCTATTTTTTCCTCCTCTTTCACCTCATCTTCTACCGAATAGGTAGGCGGCTCTTTCGAACCGATTAGACCTTGCCAGTACCTTGTTCTGGGTTGAGATACATTAAGAGATTCGGCTGTAAAGAGTCGGTTTATTTCCTTATTGACTGCTTCGTATAACTGTGGGTTCGTTTTTTGAAAATTTGCGAGTAGTTCCGTCCGAACCGTTTCGGGCATCCGTCCCGTTACAAACCACGATAAATTAGATAAGGTAAACAACTGCTCAAAGGAAAGCAGCTTGGAGGTACTTTGTGAATCATTATCTACCAAAAACTGCCCAAGGTGCAAGGTCAAGTTCCATTGTAAACTCGGATAAATCGCACAGGCGCCCAACCATTGAATTAGACTCGGTGAGTAGTGCCTTTCTAATACGTTTAGCGCTTGATTTTCCTTTTGTAAGTCCGCCGCTACTTGTTTTTCTTTTTCTGTTAAGTAGGACGTTGGAGATTTTACGACTACCTGTTCTTTTTCTAATAGAGCATTTAATCCAACAATAGTCGCAGGTAATACGGTCAACTCAGTTGAAAAACGATGGGCTTTCGCTAAAGTAGGAAGCGGCACCAAAGCCGTTACCGCTTTCGGATGCGAGAAAAAATTGGACCATTGCTTTAATTGCCTAGCCAAATTCTGCACTCCAACAACCTCATTTACCAAGCATAAAATCGACGAATTGTAAAATAGTTGGTCGATTTCTCGGATTTTCAGCCCTTTTCCGTACTGTTCGTTATAGGCTATCTGCGTTTTTGTATCCACATAAAAACGCTCCATATAGACCTCATTGGCTCGAAAGTAGTCGTAGAGTAGTTCAAATAAGTGTCCTTGATGATTGGTCGATGACGGTTTTTCCATCAACAAAACGTACTCGGGCGGACGAGTGGGCCGCTCGTACTGAAAGCGCACCATTCCTTGATTGCGCACCGTTGCCGCTACCGTTTTTTCGATATGAAGTCGCTGAAATTCCTCGGGAGTTCGCCGGCGAATTTGGTTTAATAACCGAACAAAAGTTTCACTAGATTTGATATTGGCCAGTGCCGTTCGGCCCAATCCCAGTAATGGAAAAACGAACGTTTCCGCTTGGTCCTTGGCTACCAACTTTTTCCTTTTTTCGTCTCTCTGCCACAGCCACCACAATAGCAAAGCCGTCAACAACAAAATCAATAACGACTTGACCAATTTGGGATAGTCTTGGTAAAATTTTTCAAAGGCGTTCAACGGTGGAATCGCTAAGTCTCGAATATCGTTCGGATAGGGATAAGCTTTGTTGGTAAAAACGGCAGCGCCAACGGGTCGCGCTTTTTTCTGTAGCACCCGACGCTTAATCGTATCTAACGGTACGCTTTTAATAGAAACAAAATAAGTCGTCAACCACGTTTTCCCGTTAATGTCTATCAAGTGAACATTCAAGGAATCCTCGCCCGCTTCAGCTTTCGCTGTGTACGTTAAGCAAAGGGAGTCCAATTGGTAAGTACCTAAATTCGATTCGTTCGCCGATTTATTAACAATTTTGGTGTTAACAATTTTCGGTCGCCCTCGCAGCTTATTTTTTTTGAGACAAACAGTTTTGGTTTCGTTGGGGGCGACTCGTAAGTAGGTCGGTTCGATGTAGTCGGAAAGGATTTCGGGGGGTGGTGTTTTTGGATAGAAAAAGTAGAGCAGCAGTAATAATGGTAGCCCTATCGCTACTATTTTTTTTATATTTTTTTTGAGTCCACTTGGTTGCTTCGAAACAATCTTTTCTTCATTGATACCATTTACCTCGGCTAAACATTCTTCATAAATAGTATAGATGGCCGTTTGTTCCGTTTCGTTAGTAGCTAAAACAGGAACAACTAAAGTTTTTAACTCTTCTAAGGAAGCAGCTTCGGGAAGTTTCGCCAGCAGGCCTTGCCATCGTAGTTGTTCTTCGACGCTCATCACTTTCCCTTCCGCTTCCAGGCGGCTGGTCATTAGAGAAAAAAATTGATATTTTTTAGTGGTCGCTTCCAAATCTTATAATCCTTCCTTCAGCAACTTCAAATCCTCCCGAGTCTTCGCCAACACCGAATAAGACATCTCTAGCTGTCCCTTTTCTGTTGGAGACAATTTGCTCATGTTTGCCAACTTGTTCGTATCAAAGCCCAACTTTTGGAGCAAAACTGCCCAGTGTATCAACTCCGCCGTAGCGGGCTTCTTTACCAAATCATCTTTAGCTCTAATTTGCTCAAAATGTTGCACCAAAGCAGATAAATTAGTTTTGGACAAACCCGAAATTTTTCCTTTTAGAATCGCTAGTAACTGTCTAGCATCGGGAAAAGGGATATGGTAAAAAACGACACGTCGCAAAAAAGCATCGGGTAGATTTTTCTCCGAGTTAGAAGTCATCACAATAATGGGTTTATTCGAATCGGAGGCTTGGTACGTTTTTCCGATTTCGGTAACGGAAAACGTCAAATCTTCTAAAGCTGCTAGAATATCGTTGGGTAAATCACGGGGGGCTTTGTCGATTTCGTCCATTAGTACGACGAATTGCTTATTTTCTTTGATGGCTTTTCCTAGACCTTGATAAGTAATAAACCGTTGTTCCACTTCTTCGGGCGACAACACTTTTGCACTCGTTTGACTATATTGAAAATGCCCTATGGCGTCGTATTTATAAAAAACATCTTTAACCGTCGAACTCGTTTGCGCATTGAATACCAAGGGTTTACCCAGTTTGAATATCCACGCAATATGGTGGGCCAATCGCGTTTTTCCCGTTCCCGGTTCCCCCGTCAACAATAACGGCTGTCCCAAAGTCAAAGCAACGTTGACCGCATCAATCAAACCTTGACTCGGCAAATACAAATTGGGGTCATTAATGGCAATATTACGTTGAATGGTCGGAAAATCTCGGCGGGTGCTTTTTGAGTAGAGGTTAAACGACATGGAAAATTTGAATTAAGGTGTATCCTTTTAGAACCGAGAGTAGAGAGTAGGGAAAAGAGATTTACTACGTTGACGGCTAGAAAAAGACTAGAAAATTTATGTGTTTTTTCTAAGTCCAAGTCTCTATTCTCTCAATTTCAAATTACAGAATGGTCTCTGTTCCCTATTCTGAACGGTTACATTAAGATTTTGCTAAAATCACTTACACAAGTGACGGCAAAGATAGTTTTTACGTTTAATATAGCGACTTTGTTGTAAACCAATCCCAAGAAATTGAGTAAGAAACCTCTATCTTTGTAGTTAAACAAATTAGTTGACATGAACCACCACATCTCCAGATTCCGTCTGACCATTTTATGCTTTTTATTGTTTGGTCTATCGGCTACTGCCCAAAAGTACATCACTCGAACCGCACATATCAACGTCAAATCCGAGAATCGCTTTACCACCATCGAAGCGGATAATTACCAAGTAGCCTCCGTTTTTGACGCCCAAACGGGTAATATCGACTATATCGGCCTGCTCAAATCTTTTGAATTCAAACTGGGCGCCGCCGACCAACTCTTCAACAGCAAGATGGTCGATGTATCGGCGCATCCTAATATCAAATTCACGGGCAAAATTTACGACATTCAGCGCATTGATTTTTCCAAACCGGGGGAACATACCATTACCGTCAACGGAGTGCTGTATATTTGGGACGAAAAACGGGTGACGAGCGCCGTTGGTAAGATGCGCATCAACGCCGATGGTTCCATTGAGGCCACTTCGAGCTTTAATATGGTGATTGAAGATGGCAGCGTCGAGAAAGCCAATCAGTTGATGCGAGAGAAACTCCCGTCGGTCATTGCCGTAGATACGGAGACGCTGGGTATTTCTAAGAACGTAGCGGTGAATTTGACAATGACTTATAAAGCGAAGTAGTGTATTAGCGTTCAAAAAATAAACGGGCAATAATGTGGTCGGTGCGATGCACCTTTGGAGACCTTGGTTAGTCCACTTGATACAAAGATGGTCGTCCCGATGGGACTTTTCGATGCCAAGATGCGTAGCATCGACTACATTTGTATCAACTTGGGGCTTACTTTCCTATTGATAAGGTGCAGCGCAGTTCTCCGTATGGACCGACCACATTTGTTGCTGATAAACTACCCGTTTTAATTTTGAATGATAATTAACTACTTACTACTTGTTTTTTACCACAAAGGTATAGAGTTCACAGAGCACACAAAGTTCTTTTTCGAGCACAGCTTTGACTTACTACTCGGTAAAAATATACTTATTTTGGTCAATTTATTTCTTCAAATTTGAAATGAACAAACTGCGCTCGAAAAACTCCATGAACTTTGTGTGCTTTGTGGTAAAAATTCATGGTCCTAAGTAGTTACGTTTTTTGTCTTTAACTCGAACACGTTAGAACAGAAAAACATAACAAAAAACATAATCGAAGCAGCGTCGGTCAGCGTCAAAAACCAAGCATTTTCTGTACTATTCAAATCCATGTGATGAATAAACCCCTCAAATACAGCTTAATGGCGATTGCCACATTGGTCGTTATCGGAGGCATTGCCACTACTTTCATCTTCAACGCTCCCAAAATGACGGTGGAAAATAAGTCCGTCGATTTCCAATTGTCCGCTACCGAATTGTACCAAGAATACAACGAAAATGAGTCCGTCGCCGACCAAAAGTACATCGACCAAGTAATCGAAGTATCGGGTACTATCTTTGAATTGTCAACTGACCAGCAAGGGGCAACGGTTGTTTTGTTAGCTACGGGCGATTCAGGGGCAGGTGTATTGTGTACTCTCGTAGCAGATGCAGCTTTTGATAAGAAAGTAGGGGACTCGGTAACGTTAAAAGGAGTATGTACAGGAAAGTTAATGGAAGTCGTATTGAATCGTTGCGTAACTGTAGAAGGGTAATTTATGAAAATCCTAGGTATCTCCGCTTTTTATCACGACTCCGCCGCCGCCGTTACGCATAACGGTCACATCATTGCGGCGGCCCAAGAGGAACGCTTCACCCGCAAAAAGCAGGATGCCAGTTTCCCCGTCAACGCCGCCCAATACTGCCTCGAAGAAGCGGGGTTCTCCATCGACGAATTGGACGCTATTGTTTTTTACGATAAGCCCTTATTAAAATTTGAACGCCTTTTGGAAACCTATTATGGCTTTGCGCCAAAAGGCCTACGGTCTTTCTTAACCGCGATTCCCGTTTGGTTGAAGGAAAAGATGTTTATCAAACGATTGATTCACGAAGAACTGCGCAAAATCGGTGATTATGATAAACGAAAAGTGAGGCTCCTATTTCCAGAACACCATTTGTCCCACGCCGCCAGTGCTTTCTATCCATCTCCATTCGAAGAAGCGGCGATTGTTACTATGGACGGCGTTGGGGAGTGGGCGACTACTTCTATTTGTCACGGTAAAGACAGTAAAATCGAATTGTTGCAGGAATTGAAGTTTCCCCATTCTATTGGGCTACTCTACTCCGCTTTCACCTATTTTTTGGGTTTTAAAGTCAATTCGGGCGAATACAAATTGATGGGTTTGGCTCCTTACGGCAATCCCCATTCGGAAGAAGTGCAACGATTTGTTCAAACCATCAAAACTGAACTAATTGACTTAAAAACGGACGGTTCCCTATGGCTCAATCAAACCTATTTCAACTACGCTACGGGACTGCGAATGGTCAAGGATAAAAAATGGGCCACGCTTTTTGGAATGCCCAGAAGAACCCCCGAAAGTCCCTTGGAACAACAACACTGTAATTTAGCCTACGCTATTCAGCAAGTGACCGAGGAGATTGTCTTGAAAATAGCCGAAGAAGCTAAGCGCCTAACGGGTGCCAACAATTTGTGCTTAGCGGGCGGTGTGGCCCTCAATTGCGTCGCCAATGGAAAATTAGTCAAAGCCAATATTTTTGATAACGTGTTTATCCAACCCGCTGCGGGGGATGCGGGCGGTGCGTTGGGTGCGGCTTTAGCAGCCAATTATTTATCTTTTGAAAAAGAACGGTCCATCAACGCCAAAGACGATAGTATGCAAGGCAGCTACTTAGGGCCGAGTTTTTCGGATAAAGAAATTGAATTAACGTCAAGGAAATACAAAGCCGTTTATCAGAAAATAGACGACTTCGACCAATTGGCTATGCAGGTTGCCCAATTGATTGCCAACGATAAAGTTGTCGGCTGGTTTCAAGGACGGATGGAGTTTGGGCCCCGTGCGCTGGGGAATCGCAGCATTTTGGGTGACCCGCGTAATGAGGACATGCAAAAAAAGCTGAATTTAAAAATTAAATATCGAGAGAGTTTTCGGCCATTTGCCCCGTCGGTACTGGCGGAAAACCGTTCTGACTTTTTCGATTTGGCCGTTGATTCGCCGTATATGTTACTGGTAGCCGATATTGCCAAGCAACGTAAAGCAACGTTGCCCAACAACTATTTTGATTTACCCTTGATGGAACGGCTTTACATCCAACGGTCAGACATTCCCGCCGCTACGCACATCGACTTTTCGGCGAGGGTACAAACCGTTCATCGAAGCACCAATCCTGGGTACCATGCGCTTTTGAAAGCCTTCCAACAAATTACAGATTATGGCGTATTAATCAATACGAGTTTTAACGTGCGGGGTGAACCCATTGTCTGTACGCCCGAAGATGCCTACCGCTGTTTTATGCGCACGGAAATGGATTTTTTGGTGATAGGGAATTATCTTTACGATAAATCGGCGCAACCCGAGTGGGCGAAAACGGATGATTGGCAGATGGAATTTGCGTTGGATTGATGTTTTTGGGTGTTATGATTTTTAGCCGTTATGGTTTTTAGACATTATTTAGACGTTATGGTATAACGTCTCTACGTGTAAATTATACGAATCATGGAATTTTTGAAAGACTTAGGCCGCTTCTTGATGGAGCGGAAAAAATTTTGGTTGGCGCCGATTATTTTGGTATTGCTACTGCTTGGCGTATTAATTGTGATTGGTGGCGGTAGTGCTGCAGCGCCGTTTATTTATACATTATTTTAACAACTTCACGTTTACTAAACTTTTGAAAGTTTAGTAAACGTCCAGCATCTAGCACCCAGAAACCAGCATCCAATTCCCATGCGTGAAAAACACCTCGAAACTTGCCTCGTTATCAGCACTGGCCTCACCATTGCTTGGTTCTTTTTTCAACACATTGGCCTGTTGTACGCTGCGGTGACCATCGGCGTTATCGGCGCTTTTGTGGATAGCATAGCCCGTTGGATTCATTGGTTATGGTACAAGATAGCGGAAGTGATGGGTGGGGTGATGTCTAAAGTTCTGCTTTCTTTGGTATTCTTTCTCTTTTTGGTACCCTTGGCTTTAATTTATCGGTTGTTTAGTAAAGATGAATTGCAATTGCGGAAAAAGGCAGGAGGTTCTTATTGGACGGTGCGGAAGCAGGTGTTTGGGAAGGGGGATTTGGAGGATATGTGGTGAGATGGCTAAATGTGGCAAAAATAGGTTATATTTGTAAAAAGCCATTTTAAAATCAAGCTATGTACCGAGAGATACTTAAACCTATTGTTCGTTCCCCTGAGCTACCTCAAATATTAGAAGAATTACATAATTACTGGGAGCAAGAAAAAGCCCGTAGAGAAGAATTCTATGATTGGGTAACACCTGCTATAAAAGCAGAGTTTATCGATGGAGAAGTTATCGTTCATTCTCCCGTTCGGAGTCGCCACAATATTGTTTTAAAATTAATTTTACGGCTAGTGGATATTTACGTAGCCAAGAAGCAACTCGGCTACGTCGGCATAGAAAAAATTATGTGCCGCTTCCCCCGCAACGACTACGAACCCGATTTGTGTGTTTTTGACAAAGCAACTACCGCCAACATAACGGATGACCAAACGATTTTTCCTGTCCCACAATTGATTGTAGAAGTACTATCTCCTAGCACCGAAGACCGTGACCGAGGCGTCAAATACAAAGATTACCAAGCCAATGGGGTACAAGAATACTGGATAGTGGACGCCGATACGAATGTGCTAGAGCAATATTTGTTGGTAGATGGCCTGTTTGAATTGCAGCAAACACTTAATCGGTCTAAGCAGGTTATTACTTCTACTGTTATTGAAGGATTTAGTGTGCCTGTTGGTGCTTTTTTTGAGGAGGCTCGGAATTTGGAAGTGTTGGCTCAGTTGTAGGGGTTGGCGCTGTTACGACTCTGGAGAGTCGAATCACATTTTTACGACTCTGGAGCGTCGTGGTACGTTTAGGTCGCTTCCAGTACCTCTAACAACTCCGCTACAATTCGCTCCACTCGAAATGGTTCTACTCTTTTTTTAAAAAAATCTCCTTTTCGGTAACGGTCACTTTCGTACATGAAGCGCATTGCTTCGGCCAGTTTTTCTGCGTTGCTGACGGGGGTTAGGATGCCGTACTCGGCTAATTCTATTTCAGTTTGGACTCTTTTGTTGGGAGGCGTGTTGGGGGCGATGATTTCTCTGGGACCAGTAGGACAGTCGGTGGAGATGATGGGGAGGCAACAGGCTAAGCCTTCGGATAGTACATTGGGGGCGCCTTCGTAATTAGAACTCAACACCATGCAGTCCGCATTAGCCATAAAGGGGTAAGGGTTGGCGTGGAAGCCTTTTAACGCTACTTTTTCTTCGAGTCGTAAATTTATAATCTGTTGTTTAATCGTATCAGCAAGGTCCCCTTTACCCACTATCCAAAGTCGAACGGGTAAGTCTCTAAGTTGCGAAAAGGCTTGCAATAATAGGTGGTGGTTTTTCTGAGCACGGAACATTCCCACGTGGACAAAAGTAAATGGTTCGATAGCTGACGTTAAGTCAGTCTCTGTGCTTTTTTGGATATAGGGTAAATCTAAAGGGTTTAAACTCAAATGAATGGGAATCTGTACCTTATAATTCTTCCGCAAATCTTCGCCAATGCGGTTGGCGTTCACTAAAACTTGATTGGCTTTCGGGTATAGTTTTTTGATTAACCACCGAAACAGTTGCCCTCTGAACGTATTGGCTGGATAACGGGTACTCACGTGATTGGATTCTCGCAGAACAGCAACGCCTCTCCACCCCAGCATCTTAATCAAGGCATTGACAAAATTGGGTAAGCTATCGAAAGCAATACTGTGCGTGATGCCTTCCCGTTGGCAAAACCGATAATATTGCCACACAATGGAGACCAAGGTTACCAGTCGCCAAACTCGCCAACGGTATTCGGGTCGTAATACATGGACTGGAATATCGTCGGGTAATTGAAAATCAATGGGTTTATTGAACAATACAACGATTAGTTCTTCCCGTTGGGCCAGTGTTTTGGCTAAGACGGAGGCAGTGCGCTCTTCGCCGCCTGAGACAAGCGAGGTTAGTAGGAAGGCTATTTTCTTTTGATTATTTTTCAATGTATTTCCATGACATTTGACGTTAAAAGTTCAGCTAATATACGCAAACGTAAAAATTGGGGAATGTTTGTGCAACTCCTTATTTTTGTTTGCGTTTTTTCATTGAATATAGATTTGTGGTTTTTAGATGTGCTATACCTTATCATTCATCACCTATTAGCCATCATTCATATCTTCTTGGGAATGGGTCTTTCGACTTATTGGTGGCGGAGCTGTAAGTAAATCTTCACTATTATCTCTACTAATTTGAAAAAATCTTTCATAGTAATAACTACAATCAACCAACCTACTGAGGCAGTAATAAAATATTCAAAATTAGAGAAATATAAACTCATCGTAGTTGGAGATAAAAAAACAGCTACAAATTGGGGCTGCAATAATACAACATTCTTAGCTGCAAATTACCATAAATATATCAATAAAGAACTGGATGAGGCCTTACCTTTTAATCACTACAGCAGAAAAATGTTAGGTTATATTTACGCAATAAAAAATAATGCAGATGAAATTATAGACACAGACGACGATAATATTCCAAAAGAAAATTGGGGTTTTCCTAACTTAGAGGGAAGATTCGACACCATTAACGATATAGATGGATTCATAAATATTTATAACTTATATACAGATAAAAAAATATGGCCTCGCGGCTATCCATTAAATTTAGTTAATAAAAAGCAAAATATCAGCAAAAACATTAAGTTAGAAAGAAGCAAAATAGGTATTTGGCAAGGCTTAGCGGATGAAGATCCTGATGTAGATGCCGTTTACCGTCTAATCTGCGACGAGCCTTGTTATTTCAAAGAAAGATCACCAATAGTTTTAGCAGCTAAGGTTTTATCACCAATAAATACCCAAAACACTCTAACTGTAAAAGAGTTATTTCCATTGTTATATTTACCATCTTATGTTACTTTCCGATTTACAGATATTTTGAGAGGGCTAATAGCACAACCAATTATGTGGCTATACGATTTTCAACTAGGATTCACAAATGCAACAGT
>JBCCQK010000039.1:0-27950 GCA_039024375.1 Bacteroidota bacterium | reverse complement strand
GAGGAATTAAATAAACTACGCAAAATGACGAGGCTATTTTTTCTTTTAGCAAGGCAAATTTTTTCAGCATAGCCGTCGCTACGTTGGAAAAATTTAACGCAGCTAAAAGGAAAAAGAGACCGTCAGATGTGTAGGTTATTTATTTCGTCATCCCTAAAATCATATAAGCATGGTATCATCTACTGTTCAAACCGACCAAACCCAACGATACATTGACCAAGAAGACCGCTACGGCGCCCATAATTACCACCCGTTGCCCGTGGTACTAGAACGGGGCGAAGGGGCTTCAATTTGGGATGTCAACGGCAAGCATTACTACGATTTTTTGTCGGCTTATTCGGCGGTCAATCAAGGACATTGTCATCCTAGAATTATCAATGCTTTGAAAGAACAGGTGGAAAAACTAACGCTTACTTCTAGAGCGTTTCACAATAATTTACTCGGCGATTACGAAAAATTCATTACGGAGTTGTTCGGCTACGATAAAGTATTGCCCATGAACTCGGGCGTAGAAGCAGTAGAAACGGCCATGAAATTGTGTCGAAAATGGGCGTACAAAGTTAAGGGCATCCCCGAAAATCAAGCGACTATTGTGTTTGCGACGGGGAATTTCCACGGCCGTACCCTTTCGGTTATCTCTGCTTCTAATGACCCCGATAGCCGCAATGATTTTGGCCCCTACATGGAAGGGATTCAATCGGTTTTATACAACGATTTAGCGGCTTTGGAAGATGTTTTACAGCGCAATAGCAACGTGGCGGCTTTCATCGTCGAACCGATTCAAGGAGAAGCGGGCGTGGTCGTCCCCGACGCAAATTACTTGACGGGTGTAAAAGCACTTTGTGCAAAATACAACGTCCTTTTTGTCGCCGACGAAATTCAAACGGGTATTGCCCGAACGGGAAAAATGCTGGCCGTCTGTGGGAACTGTAACTGTGGCAAACAGTGCGAAGCGAATTACGAAGCCCGTCCCGATGTATTGATTTTGGGTAAAGCCTTGTCGGGAGGTGTCTTACCCGTTTCGGCCGTCTTAGCCGATGACGAAATTATGCTAACGATTAAACCGGGCGAACACGGCTCGACTTTTGGAGGTAACCCATTGGCCTGTGCGGTGGCTAAAGAAGCCCTGCAAGTAGTCATCGACGAAGAATTAGCCCATCGTGCCAATGTTTTAGGCGAGCGATTGCGCAAAGGACTGAACGACATTGCTCAAAGATTGCCTCTAATCAAACTAGTCAGAGGGAAGGGACTGCTCAACGCTATCGTAATTGATTCGGACGAATCGTCTCCTTTGGCGTGGAATATTTGCCTAAAATTTAGAGATAACGGCCTGCTAGCCAAACCAACCCACGGCAATAAAATTCGCTTCGCGCCCCCATTGGTCATCACCGAAGCGGAAATCGACGAATGTTTGGACATTATCGAACGTTCGATTGCGGAATTCGTGTAGGCGAGGTGTATCAGGTTAATGAGGCTTATAAGGTTGATAAGGTTTATCGGGTCTCACCTTATACACCCTATTGACCTCATAAGCCTCATTAACCTTATTAGCCTTATCGACCTCATCAACCCGATTAACCTCATCCGCCCCTGTAATTAATCACAACGTACAACACAAATTAATGCAAAACATACCCATTGCTACTACTCTTCCGACGAATCGCCAACAGATTACGGATACTTTGTTGATGATTCGTCCATCGAATTTTGGGTTCAATTTTGATACGGCACCGAATAATGCTTTTCAAGAAAATGACCCAAGTTTGTCGAGGGAAGCTATTAAGGCAGCGGCCGTTGAGGAATTTGATGCTTTTGTGGAAAAGTTGCGAGCGGTGGGTATCAACGTGGTGGTCTATCAAGAAAGACCGGGAGCAATCAGCACTGATTCTGTTTTTCCCAACAACTGGTTTAGTTGTCATTCGGAAGGTTTGTTGGTCACCTATCCGATGTTTTCGCCCATTCGACGAGCGGAACGGCAGGAAGAAGTCATCGAGTTGATGCAAGACCAATTTAATATTAAAACGCATATTCGACTTGAAAAATGGGAAAAATCTGACCAGTACTTAGAAGGAACGGGCAGTATGATTTTAGACCGTCAGCACCAATTGGCCTACGCCTGTCGGTCGGTCCGTACCAATGAGGAATTGATGGACCAATTCTGTTATTTCATGTGCTACGAAAAAGTCCTTTTCGATGCTACGGATGCTAACGGATTACCCATTTACCACACGAACGTAATGATGGCGCTCGGTACCGATTTTGTCGTTATTTGCTTAGCTACCATAAATGATGCAGAACAAAAAGCACTGTTGTTAGCGCACTTTGAACGTACCCGTAAAACAGTTATTGACATTACCCTAAGCCAAATGGCCTCCTTTGCAGGCAATATGCTACAAGTGAAAAATAAGCAGGGCGAAAGCTACCTCATTATGTCCGAACAAGCCTACCAATCCCTAACTGCCGAACAGGTAGCAACTATAAAAAGCCACAGCAATATTCTTTACAGCGATTTGAAAGTGATTGAGACTTACGGCGGTGGAAGTGCGCGGTGTATGATGGCGGAGGTGTTTTTTAGCTCTCCTTCTCAAAATTCAATTTAAACCCAATCTTCTGATTCCGCTCCGCCCCCGGCTTATCATCGTCATCGTAGTCTTCCCAAGTGTAAATTTCGGTCACGAACTCTTCTAAGTGACGAATAAAAAAGGGTTCTTTTAGTTCTTCGGGGCGATAGATGGCAATGGTTTTGGGGGGAGTCGGTTGGCCGTAGTTTTCGATAAATGGGTAGTTGATAATCACGATAATTTTACCGTTGAATAGTTGTTGGTAAATCAGCGAACCGTTGTGCTTAATCATGTGGCGCTTAATGGAATCGTTCACCTCTTGGTACATGCCACTTTTAACGGTGCCCATGGAAAAAACGATAGCTTCCAAGTTTTCGAGGTCTGATTTAGTATCAATTTTCCCATCTAGTCCAACTTCTTGACTAATGGTTGTTAATTGTTCGACAATCGTATCTTTTAATTCCTCTTTCCAAATTTTACGGTAGGCCCGTGTATTGGCTAGAATTTCGTGGTAATTTTTAACTTTCTTTTTTAAACTAAGGTACTCCCGATTCATGGTTGATTAAATTAAGTGGTTAGTAAGCAGCTGTAAAAAGAAACATGATAGCTGAGAAAGAGATTAGAAAAGGTCAACATATAAATCCGTTGTCCAAGTCAACACAAAGCAATGTATCCGTTGTCCTAAAAAATTGAGTAAACAACCTATCGAACAATAGAAGAAAAGCAAAATCTTCCCCTAAAGTTTAAATTTCTGTAAAATATTCCGCATTTTTAAGAAAAATCTGTTTAAATGCGTCGTCGATTTCTCTTTCTTTGTAGCCTTTACCTTATTTTGACTAACTCACTGATTGCCAATACTTCCAACGATACATTAAAAATTGCCTACACCCGCGCAGCACCGTTTATCATTACCGAAAACGGACAGCCCGAAGGCATTAGCATCTGGCTCTGGGAAAAGATTGCCAAAAGTTTGGATATTGAGTACCAATTGGTAGAAATGAACTTTGGGGATATTCTGCGGGGACTCGAAACGGGCAATGTGGATATGAGCATCAACCCCTTAACCGTCACTAGCGGACGTAGCCGTAGGATGGACTTTACCTATCCATTTTACGCTTCCAACGCAACGGTAGTGGTTCGACAAACCTCTACTTTTCAAAAATTCTTACAGTTTTTAAGTTCTTTTTTTTCGCTCAATTTTTTGCGAGGAATGATAGTGCTTATACTAGTTATCAGTTTTTTTGGAGTAGTCGCTTGGCTATTCGAACGAAAGCAAAACCCCGAACATTTCCGTAGGGGCTATCGAGGTATTTGGGACGGCTTGTGGTGGTCGGTTGTAACGATGACGACGGTCGGCTACGGCGACAAAGCGCCGAAGAGTAGGGGAGGGAAGTTGGTAGCGCTCGTTTGGATGTTTGCGGGACTACTTTTTATTTCTGGTTTTACGGCGAGCGTCGCTTCTACGTTAACGGTGAACCAGCTAAGTTGGAACACAGAAAGTATCAACGATTTTAAGACGAAAAAAACGGGAACCATCAATAATTCTGGAACAGAAGATTACTTGAGACATCATTTTTTTAAAAAAATAGTGCCATTCAATGGATTGACTGAAGGACTAGATGCCCTAGTGAAAGACGATATTGATGCTTTTTTGTACGATGCGCCTATTTTGAAATATCGATTATCGAATGAAATTGCTTACGAATCACTGGAAATATTACCCGTCAAATTTGACTTGCAATTCTACGCCTTTGCTTTTTCTAACCAACACAATGAGTTGAATCGACAGGTGTCTCGTAAGATATTGGAATATACGGAAAGTATGGAGTGGCGATTGACGTTGGCGGAGTATGATTTGACCGAGTTATAAAAATTACTATTTTATCTAGTTTACCCTATTCTTTCCTTTTTTAAAAAGTTTATATGCTACTCATTTCATAGTATAAAAATACTACTTTTACAAAATAGTATCATCTGTTATCAATTCTACATCACAAGTAAGAAAAAGAAAAAAATTACTAAAATTTAACGTTTTCTTTTTCCTTTTTTTATTTTGGTATTAAATTATCTGCTCTCCGACGCTACCAAAATATTATCCAGCAAAATTCCTTCTTACCAAATTAAAAATTTGGCATATCCCAATTTAGGCATTTCTATAAAATATTATTCTGAAATTAACTTAGTGTAAATTTTACAATAAGTATAGCATTTGTGCGTTTTTATTGTAAATATTTGCAACGTAGAAACGGATGGAGTTTTTCGAATTTAAAAACCCATCCTCTTTTTCAATAATCAATCTTTTTGAGTTAGTAAATCAAAATAAGCTATGCTCAACATTAAAATCAAACATTTGACAAAACATTTTTTCATTGGTTTCTTTGCCTTAATAGCCACTACGGGTATTGCGCAAGAAACTGCACAAAAGAGTATTTTTGATGTTTTACACTATCAAGAGGTACTTCCTATTACGATAGGAGCCGATTTTGCGGCGCTCGATACCACTCGTCGAGAGGAGAAGAAACATCCAGCTAAATTGACGTTCGAAGACGAAACGGGTGACGTACAGGATTGGAACATCAAGTTAGAAGTCAGAGGTAATTTTCGTAGATTGAAGTGTGAGATGCCTCCTTTGAAAATTCACTTTAAGAAAAAAGACTTAAAGGCGGCAGGTTTAGCGAAGTTTGACGACCTGAAGTTGGTAACTCATTGTGTGTCGAGTAAATCGGAGGCGAAGGCGCTTTTACAAAAAGAGTATTTGGCCTATCGGCTTTACAACGAAATGACCTACATCAGTTTTCGCGTTCAGTTATTTAAGGTAACCTACGTCGATAGTAAAACGGGGAAAAAAACCAAACATTGGGCGTTTGCTATCGAAGATACCGCCGAATTGGAGCATCGAATTGGTGCAACGGCTAAAGTAGAGAATCACTTAAATTTGCCAAGAGATACGTTCCACGATGGGATGCTTAAGATAGTTTCTTTGTATCAATACATGATTGGTAATGCTGATTGGGATATTTCGGTTGGTAGAAATGTAAAGTACTTCATCAAAAAAGGTAAAGTGCTACCCGTACCTTACGATTTTGATTTTTCGGGTTTGGTGAATGCGCCGTATGCAATTGCCAACCCCAATTATGGTATTTCGAAGGTCACGGACCGTATTTTTATCGGTTTTAAAGAGGATGCGACTCAGTTGAAAAGCACCTTAGCCTTTTTCAAAACTAAGCGATTAGCACTGCTAGAAACCATTGACGACTTCAAAGTGATAGATGAAGCGAAAAGAGAAGTTGCCATCAATTATATCAATTCTTTCTACGCTACGATGGATAAAATTGTGGTGGGAGAACGAGTTACTAAAGAGGCGCCCGAGGAAGAGGTGGTTAGTTTGAAGTAGGCAGTGGCAGAATGCAGTGGCAGAACGCAGTGGTAGTAGCAGAATGCAGTAGCAGGTAAGATTAAGGTTTGAACTTTTCGGGATTCCGAATCATACTTGATAGCATCCTACTAACTTCTTCATATTTGGTGTGTAAAAACTGGTACTTTT
Source organism: Bacteroidota bacterium (assembly GCA_039024375.1). GTDB lineage: Bacteria > Bacteroidota > Bacteroidia > Chitinophagales > Saprospiraceae > JAFMDF01. The sequence continues at coordinate 21,845 of JBCCQK010000039.1, read as the reverse complement.
CAGTGGAACTTGCCACTGCCTACTGCTACTGCCACTGCCACTGCCACTCAAAAAATCCCTACCTTTGCACATTATTCACCACAACCATTCCGTTGACCCTACTTGAGCGCATTTTTCCCATTTTAGCAAGTACGAAAGGCTATACCTCTCACCTGTTTCGAAAGGATATAGTTGCGGGATTGACGGTTGGTATTCTGCTAGTGCCACAGGGAATGGCCTACGCATTGTTAGCGGGAATGCCTCCTATTTATGGATTGTATAGTGGTCTAGTCCCTTTATTAGTTTATGCAATTTTTGGTACCTCTCGCCAAATGTCAGTCGGTCCCGTTGCCGTTTCTTCGTTGTTAATTTTGGGTGGAATCAGTGAGTTGGCGACGCCCGAAACGCCCCAGTACATTGAATTGGCGGTGTTAGCAGGACTGCTGATTGGGGGGCTGCATTTTGGACTGAGTTTACTGCGATTGGGATTCCTCGCCAATTTTTTGTCGCGTCCCGTGATTTCGGGTTTTACTTCTGCGGCGGCTATTATCATTGCGGCAAGTCAGCTAAAAGATTTTTTGGGCATCCAAATCCCCAGAGGATTAAGTACCGCTGGAACTTTTCGGTATGTCCTAGATAATGCAGGCCAAATCAACTGGATTTCGGTGGGCGTTTGTCTGGGCGCTATTTTGTTAATGTTTGGATTTCGAGCCATTAGTCGCAGTATTCCCGACGCACTTGTAGTCGTCATTTTGGGTGTTTTACTAAGCTACTTTGCAGACTTGCAAGGCTTTGGTTTGTCCATTGTCGGAGCAGTTCCACGAGGATTACCGTCTTTTCAACTACCAAGCTTTCAGTTTAGTGATATAGAAATTCTTGGTCAAACGGTTTTGACGGTTACGCTAATTAATATTGTCGAATGTTTGGGTATGGCCAAAAGTTTAGAAGCCAAACATCAGAATTATGTCGTGCGACCCAATCAGGAACTACTAGCTTTGGGACTTTCCAAAATTGGCGGGGCTTTTTTTCAGGCGATGCCCACCTCGGCTAGTTTTACTCGGTCGGCCATCAATAGCGAATCGGGTGCACAGACGACTGTTGCTTCTTTGGTGACCGTTTTGCTCATCGCGCTGACTCTATTGTTCTTGACCCCATTGTTTTACTACTTACCCCGTGCCGTTTTAGCCGCTATCATACTGATGGCTGTAAAAAGTTTGTTCGATTGGAAAGAGGCCGTTTTCTTATGGCGAACCCATCGGGAAGATTTTATTATGATGTTACTGACCTTCATAGTTACCTTAGTCGTAAGTATTCCCGTTGGCATTTTTACGGGCGTATTACTATCCATTGGAGCGATTTTATTTCATAGTTCTCGACCCCATTTTGCCGTTTTAGGTCAAATGGAACAAAGCAATCATTACCTAAATGTCCAACGTTTTTCCAAAGCTAAGGAATTGCCCCATACGCTCATCATGCGGTTCGACGAGCAATTGTATTTTGCCAATGCGGATTATTTCAAAGATGCTGTCCGACGCATAACAGTTCGGTGTCAACGCCCCTTACAATACTTCTACCTAGACGCATCAGATATTCAAAAAATAGATAGCAGTGGGCTACACGCCCTCGCCGATGTTCACCGAACTTTGCAACAACAAAACATTCAATTGTGTATATGTAGCGCACGGGGTCCCGTTCGCGATTTGCTCTATAAATCGGGGTTGATGGAAACGATTGGTTGGGACAATCAATTTGTATCTATTCACGCCGCTTATTTGTTTCACCAGTCAACGGCCCAACAGCGACCACCTTCATCGGGGAATGCGTGGCAGAGTAATTTTAAAAAATAACAGCACCAACTTGAAGCGCCTACAAAAAACATTTCCTTTACTCAAAAGCCTAAAGGGGTACCAATCGGTCACTTTCAAAAAAGACGTAGTGGCAGGGTTGACCGTTGGCGTGATGCTCGTTCCACAGGGAATGGCCTATGCGCTATTGGCGGGTATGCCACCGATTTACGGTTTGTATGCGGGTTTGGTGCCGTTGATTCTGTACGCTTTCTTAGGAAGTTCTCGGCATTTGGCTATCGGTCCCGTAGCTGTTTCTTCGCTGTTGGTGTATGGTGGTATTAGCCAAATTGCCGAACCGCAAACGGCCACTTACATCAGCCTAGTCGTCACTGCTGGCCTATTGATTGGTTTGATGGAATTAGCCCTAAGTACCTTAAAATTGGGTTTCTTAGTCAATTTTTTATCCCATCCCGTCATTGCGGGCTTTACGTCTGCCGCCGCCGTTATTATTGGCATTAGTCAACTCGAAGATTTGCTAGGTTTTGAGATACCAAATTTTCCACATCCCATCGAAAAATTGGGCTACGCCCTTCAACATTTAGACCAAATCAACTGGCTCAGTTTTACCCTTTGCGTGGGAACAATTTTACTCATTTACGGAATGCGCTATTTCAACCGCAATCTTCCCGGTGGACTAATTGTTGTTACTATCGGAACGTTACTTAGTTGGCGATTTGATTTAGTAGGTAAAGGACTCAACATTGTGGGGGCAGTTCCAGAAGGACTCCCGTTTTTCAAATTGCCCGATTTGCAGTGGACAGCTATTCAGCAATTGATACCTACGGTACTAACCGTAACGGTTATTGGTGTAGTAGAAAGTTTGAGTATTGCTAAGGTAATTGGTGCCAAACACCCTTATTATACGGTCAAACCCAATCAAGAATTGCTAGCCTTAGGCATCGCCAAAATTGGAGGTGCTTTTTTCCAGTCCATGCCTACATCGGGTAGTTTCACTCGGTCGGCCATCAATAACGAGTCGGGGGCACAGACGACAGTTGCGTCCATCATCACGGCGCTTTCGGTTGGTTTGACGCTCATCTTTTTAACGCCGTTGTTCTACTATTTGCCAATGGGCGTTTTAGCGGGCATCATCCTGTTAGCGGTCAAGAGTCTATTCGACTACGAAGAAGCGATTCACTTGTGGCACGTCCACCGAGCCGATTTCGTGATGCTACTGTTAACTTTTTTGGTGACCTTAGCGGTGAGTATTCCCATTGGCATTTTAACGGGCGTATTACTTTCGGCAGGCGCTTCTCTGTACCGTAGTTCAAAACCACATATCGCCATTTTGGGTAACATTCCCCAAACGACGCATTACCGAAATATCGAACGCTTTCCCCATGCTCAACAATTGGAACATAAGTTAATCATGCGGTTTGATGACCAACTCTATTTTGCCAACGCCAGCTTTTTTAAAGATACGGTTCGTCGCCTACTAAAGGAAAGCGGTCGCAACATCCGCTATTTCTACTTAGATGCTACTAATATTCACGACTTAGACAGTAGTGGCCTCCACGCTCTGAAAGAGGTGTATTATTACTTACGTAAAAAAGATGTTCAATTGTGTATCTGTGGCGCCACGGGCCCCGTTCGAGATTTGTTGTTTAAATCGGGTTTGATGGAGGAAATTGGTAAGGAAAATAACTTCGTTTATATCCACACGGCGCATCAATTTCACCTCAAGCAAATGGGCGAAATCCATGAGGAAATTGCTTCCGAAACGGATGCTTTGCAGACGAACTTTAGTCGAAATCGGCGGATTATTCGGTGAATTTCTACATCTTCAAAAAGCCATTATTCCAAAGGGCGTTGTATCATGATATTACGCTTTCTAACAAAAATAAGGAAAATTTACCAGTATTACTTTTGTCTTTGCTATCGTAAAAATTGTCGCTATCATTGTGAATATTTATCTAGAGCGAATAAAGTTCTCCAAAAAGATGAGTCTAAGCTGCGCTCGAAAAATAACTCTATGTGCTTCGTGAACTCCATACCTTTGTGGTAAAAAACGCAGTATCAAAAATGTACAAAGAAATTCCGATTGACCGACACCTTCTCTATTGTTTCAGAAAACTTCATGGATTGCCATTTCTCGCTCGGCTGAATCCAGCTTTCTTGCCCATTAACGATAACTTTAATAGGCATATCAAAGCCTTTCACAACTTTCGTCCAACGGTATTTCAACGTTTTTTTATCCCATTTTGCTTCTAGTGTAGGAATGCGGACATCCCGTAAATACTGGTCAAAAAATTGGGTCAAATCAATGCCTGTATGTTCGCTGAGATAATCCTCTATTTGTTGAGTTGTGACCGTTTGGTGGTAAAACGTTTGGTTCAAGCCTCTGAGAATTTGCCGCCATTTTTCGTCGTCTTCCACCAATTGTCGCAGTGTGTGCAGCATATTCGCCCCCTTGTAATACATATCCGTAGAGCCCGCGTAATTGACGAAGTATCGACCAATCATCGGACGGTCGTTAAGGACGCTGCGTCTCGTTCCAATAACGTACTCTTCGGCCGCTTTTGTCGAAAAATGGTAGTCGAGATACAAGTTTTCCGAATAGGCGGTGAAGCCTTCGTGTACCCACATGTCCGCAATGTCCTTATAGGTGATATTATTGGCAAACCATTCGTGACCGCTTTCATGGATAATGATAAAGTCAAATTTCAGACCCCAGCCCGTTCCGCTCAAATCTTGACCTAAATAGCCATTGCGGTAACCATTGCCGTAGGTCACCGAACTTTGGTGTTCCATCCCCAAGTAAGGCACCTCTACCAATTTGTACCCATCTTCGTAGAAAGGGTAGGGGCCGAACCAATGTTCGAAGGCTTCGAGCATCTTGGGCACTTGTTTAAATTGTCTTTTGGCCTCGTCGATATTGTCTCGCAGCACGTAATAGTCACAGTCCAACGTTCCTTTTTCCCCTTCGTATTTTTCGCCAAAATGTACGTAGTCGCCAATGTTAATATTGATACCGTAATTATTAATCGGATTGGCCACAAACCAGTGAAAAGTATGCGTCCCATCGCCCAATTTCGTAATACCTCGAAGTCGTCCATTAGAAATGTCTGTCAAATTATCGGGAACATTGACGCTCATTAACATGCTGTCGGGTTCGTCGTAAGCGTGGTCTTTGCAGGGCCACCAAAGGCTGGCTCCGTCCCCTTGACAAGAAGTAGCTATAAAATCGTTACCATTCAAATCTTTGGTCCACGTAACGCCGCCTTCCCAAGGTGGGTTTTTGGGCACAACGGGCTGGCCGTCGTAGTGCACCACGATTTCTTTAATCTCATCAACTTTTTGTTCTTCCGTGAGACGAATAAAAAACGCATTGCCTTCTCGACGGAAAGATAACGTCGTACCGTTTTGGGTAACTTTAGAAATATTCATCGGTGCTTGCAAGTCAATTTGCATCATATTCGCCGATTCGACCACTCGGTATTGGACCGTATTCGTCCCGCTGATACTTCTATCGCTCGGACTCACTTTGATGTCCAAATGGTAATAAGTTAAGTCCCACCAACTGCGCTCGGGGGTAATGCTGCCCCTTAGGGTATCTTGTAAAGTGAAATTCGTTCGTTGTCCGAAAAGAAAAGCAGCATAAACTAGTAAAATGCTTAGTAAAAAATATTTACGAACTCGCATTGGTCTCGATTTATTGGTTCTTTGACAATTTTTGCAAAACGTAGCTTAGACATTCCTGTCTGAGACCACAGATAGTTGATTCTCAGACAAGAATCTCTAAGTTACGAATTTACTTTTGTTACTAAAGTGCAAAAATTATCAAAGAACCGATTTATTTTATTTGTGTTTATTGCCGTATATTGAACGCCGTTTACTACCACATAGATTGTTTGGCTAAATGGCTCGATTACAAAAATAACCTTAAATGATAGTTTAGTACGCATCAAATTAGTCAAAAACGAAAAATTGACAAGTCTATGCAAGATTTACTATTCGAAAGAATCCGAAATTTATTATTGATGAGAGGTGTGGAGTAGGAAGAAAAGCGCATAATGGGCGGCCTCACCTTTATGGTCGATGACAAAATGTGTTTTGGAACGTTCAAAGGCGCTTTACTTTGTCGGGTGGACCCCGCCGAAAGACCTCAATTATTAGCACAAGAAGGAACGGACATCGTTCGACAGGGAGGACGAGAGATGAAGGGCTACGTTCACGTACAACCCTTTGCCTACGAATCCGACGAAGCGCTCGCTTTTTGGGTTGATAAATGTTTGGACTTTAATCCCAAAGCGCCGTTAAGTAAGAAGAAGCAGAAGAAACAAGGAAAATAGTGGATTTTATTCGGTTGACGGTATACGGGCTTGATAAGCAGAAACCTCCGTTAGAAATAATTCAAATCCTGTAAATCCTACCATCCTGTCAAAAAAAATCTAACAGTATGAAAAACCACTCTACTCCTAGAAGAAAATTTCTCAAAAAATCGGCTACCTCACTAGCTACTGTTTCCTTGGCCACCTCGCCACTAGCGGCTTGTGCAACCAATAAAAAAGCACTGACGTCACCGATTGCCAAAGATTGGACTATTCAAGAAGTCATGGACGTCATTATTGCCCAAATTCCAGGCGGCAAAAAAGAAACGACAGTGGACACGATTAAAATCGGAAATGCAGCCAATAAGGTAACGGGCATTGTTTCGACCTTTATGGCAACGGTCGAAGTGATTGAACGGGCCGCTTGGCTAGGGGCTAATTTTATTATCACCCACGAACCTACTTTTTACAATCACTTAGACCATACCACTTGGCTGAAGGATGACCCCGTTTATCAACACAAAAAGGCGCTGTTGGAAAAGCATAGCATCACTGTTTGGCGCTTCCACGATTATTGGCATACGTATCGACCCGACGGTATTTTAAAAGGATTTTTGCAGGAAGTAGGCTGGGAATCTTATTTGGACGTAAGTCGAGAAAATACCTGCGTCATTCCCGAAATTTCGTTGAAATCGCTAGCCCAATTTCTTAAAAAACAATTTCAACTGACCCGCACTTTTTACATCGGCGACGGCGAGATGTTGTGTCAAAACGTTGGGATTTTGCCCGGTGCTTGGGGCGGTGGGGCGCATATTCCTTTCTTAGGAAAAGAAAACATCGAAGTACTCATTGTTGGCGAATCCGCTGAGTGGGAAGCCGTAGAATACGTACGAGATGCTGCTCGTGCAGGACTCAAAAAAGGCCTAATTATTCTCGGTCACGCTCGTAGTGAGGAACCTGGTATGCGTTGGTTGGTCGATTGGCTGCGACCGCAAATAGCAGGGGTACAGATTACGTACGTGGCGGCGGGTGACCCCTTGATTCCCGTCATGTAAGTAGGTTTACCGAAAACGCCTCGGTTCTCGTTCGTAAACCATCTCAAATACCTTTTCTACCACATCTTCGGCGCTAGGTTTAGAGAAATAATCGCCATCGTCTCCGTAGGGTGGACGGTGCGCTTTAGCACTCAGCGTTTGCGGTTTGGTGTCTAAAAAACGATAGCCATTTTGATTTTCTAGTACTTCTTGAAGCATGTAGGCCGAAGCACCTCCAGGAACGTCTTCGTCCAAGAAAAGAACAGCGTTAGTCTTTTTTAAGGATTCCACAATGCGGTGTTCTAGGTCAAAAGGAAGCAGTGTTTGAACGTCTATTAACTCGACGGAAATGCCTTTTTTAGCAAGCGTTCGAATCGCTTTTTCGGCGATGCGCACACAAGAACCGTAGGTGACTAAAGTAACGTCTGTTCCTTCGATGAGTACTTCGGGAACCCCCAAAGGAACCGTGTAATCACCGATATTATCGGGTAACCTTTCTTTCAATCGGTAGCCGTTGAGGCATTCTACCAAAACAGCGGGGTCGTCGGACTCTAGCATAGTATTATAAAGTCCCGCCGCTTGGGTCATGTTTCGGGGCACCAACAAATACATTCCTCTTAGTGAGTGAATCATCATGCCCATCGGAGAACCGCTGTGCCAAATGCCTTCTAGTCGGTGTCCTCTAGTTCGAATAATTAATGGTGCTTGTTGGTTATTGTCCGAACGGTAGCGCAGCGTTGCGACGTCGTCCGATAATGTTTGCAAACCGTAAATTAAATAATCCAAATATTGAATTTCGGCAATGGGGCGCAGTCCACGCATGGCCATACCAAGTGCCTGCCCCATGATGGTTGCTTCACGAATACCGACGTCGAAAATGCGTTCTTCGCCGTATTTCTTTTGCATTCCCGCAAAGCCTTGATTGACCGCGCCGATATAGCCAACATCTTCACCAAAAGCGTAGAGATTTTCGTGCTTCTCTAGAGCTTTATCAAAAAATTTATTAATGAGTTGATAGGCATTCACCTTCTTAGCGTCGGGGCTGTACGTCGGTGGAATCACGGGTACTTTTAGCGCAGACCTCGGGGACTCACTGTACAAATACTTGTGGTACCGTTCGTGCCAAGTACTTTCCATTTCATTCAACCAATTGTCTAGTTCAAACGTACCTTGTAGGTTTTCGCCTCTAGTTTCGAAGCGCATTTGGCGGGCACTTTTTACAATATCAAATAAAAGCGGCGTTTGATTACTTTTTAGCGACCGATAAATAGCACTAACGGTTTCTTTTTGTTTGGACTCTTTGACGATTTTGGTGTAAATATTAAGTATTGTATCTAGGTGTTTTTGGTTGGCATTGCTGTAGGCTCTCCAAGCATTGTCTCGGTGGCTTTTGGCCTTTACTTTTGCCCAACTTTCAATCAACTCTACTTCCTTTTGAGTAACAATTCCCTCTTTAATCATCCATTCGCCCATTTGCTTGTTGCAGTCCATCTTGCGTTCCCATTGCAGCCGTTCTTTGGATTTATAGCGTTCGTGCGAACCCGAAGTAGAATGACCTTGTGGTTGCGTACATTCTTGGACGTGGAAGATAACGGGAATGTGGGTTTCTCTCGTTTTTTGAATCCCCCGCTCGAACGTTTCGCACAATTCTCGATAGTCCCAAGCCTTTAAGGTGTAGATGTCAAAGCCTTCGTTTTTGGAGTTGACCCGAAAACCTTCTAAAACCTCGGAAATACTTTGTTTTGTAGTTTGGTACTTAGATGGAACGGAGATTCCGTAGCCGTCGTCCCACACGAAAATGGCCAAGGGGACTCGCAAAACACCCGCCGCATTAATCGCCTCGAAGAAAACACCTTCGGACGTACTAGCGTCGCCGATGCTGCAAAAGCAGACTTCGTTGCCATTGTTAGAAAAATTGGTAGAAGTATTTAAGGTTTTGCTTTCTCGATATTTTTTCGAAGCAAAAGCCAAGCCCAATGCCCTCGAAACGTGACCCGCTGTACAGGAAACGCCCGAAGCGGCGTTGTATAAATCTTTATGGTTCGTCCAGTTACCTTCCTTATCGATGAGTGGAGTAGAAAAGTGATTATTCATTTGCCGACCGCCAGAAAAAGGGTCGTTGACGGTATCTGCGTACAAAGCGGCAAAAAAATCTTCGGGCGTTGCAATGCCCTTGTGAAACATGAAGGTTTGTTCACGGTAGTAGCCCGACCAAAAATCTCCTTTTTGGAACACTTTGGCCATCGCAATCTGAGGCACTTCTTTTCCGTCGGCTGTGACGGCGAACTTGGCCCTTCCAGTGAGGACTTCTTTTCGGGCTAAAAAACTAATTTCTCTACAAAGGGAAGCTAATTTGAAATCGGCAATGACTTCTTTTTCGTAGGCAGACTTTTCTTTAATATTGGTTAGGACGTTATCGGAGAAATCAAATTCTAGCATAATTTGGTAAAGCCTTTAGAGGTTAGGTAACCATGGAAAATAAAACGCAAAAGACGAAGTTATTTTTCCATCATCATTTAAAATGTAGTGTCTATTTCATAATTCTTGAGTCATCAAACTACCATTACATTTTGCTAGTTAGTTAGCGCTAATATGTCAATGAGCCGTGCTTGGCTTCGCAAAAATATAAAAAATATCCCCTAAAAATGTTCAATTGACCCTTTGATTCCCATAAACTACAATGTCCAAATGCCCCAAAAAAGACACTAAAATGAAATAATGCTACGGTAATTTCTTATCAAAATTTTGGGTTTATTTTGGGGTTCGCCTTTACGGCAAATTAAGATTTTGCCTATTTTCTTAACAATAAACTATTATAGGAAAGGTTTTTGTAAGAAAATAGAGAAAATTACCCTTGAAAAAAGGTCAATTTTTTTCAAAAAAATTTTAATCAGTGCCTATTCTAAGGTACAAAACAAGCGATTTAAGTGACAATTACGCAACGTCTAACCCAAAATGCGAAACGCTATTAACGTTAGATTAACAGGATTAAGCGAAGCGAAAACTTTCATCTAACGCTATTTAAACCTAAATTTGTCCTCGTACGTAATTGGCTAAGCGAACGTTTGAAAAATTCTCTCGTTCTACAATATAGACAATTTCAAATTTTTCCAAGAACAAAGAACTTTTAGGCAACTTCGCCAACAGTTCTTGAAAAATCAAAAATTAATTACGCAATGAAAAAATTATTTGCACTAGCCTTATGTCTTTCTCTAGGATTGACTTTCTCTTTTGCACAAACGGAGAAAGTGGTCGGAGAAAAAGTAGAAATGACCAAATCTACTGGTCCTATCATGGAGTTCGAAACAATGGAAGTAGATTACGGAAACATTATCCAAGATTCCGACCCATTCCGTTACTTCAAGTTCACCAATACTGGAGATGCTCCTCTAGTGATTAAGCACGCCAAAGGAAGCTGTGGCTGTACGGTACCTACTTACCCAAGAGAGCCTATTTTGCCAGGTGAGTCTGCTGAGGTAAAAGTACGTTACGACACTAAGCGAGTTGGTCCTTTTACGAAGACCGTAACTTTGACCACTAACGAGGACGTTGAAAAGCGAATTTTGAGAATCAAAGGGAAGGTGGACAAGAAGCCCGCTGAGCCAGAAGCAGTACCCGCAGCGGTGCCAAACGTTATCAGCGGTAGTAGCAATAACTAATGATGGCTGATTGTTTTATTGCTAAATTGTTTTATTGCTACACCACATCATGGCAAGCAGAAGCAACGAGTAATATTCAAAGATAGATACACTTCAATAGTTATATATTTTCAGAATAAAAAAGCCTTGGGATTATATCGAATCTCAAGGCTTTTTTGTTGATACTTCGCTATTTTTGCGTTCCAATGGTGGATAAACGAGATATACTTTTAAAAAAAATTCAAGAGGTCCGAGCCGATAATTTTGACGCATTAGCCCTAGCTGTTTTTCAATATCAAGCTAGACATAATTTGCTCTATCGAGATTATTTGAATTTACTAAAAATTAATCCGTCAACCATTACTCGAATAGAAGCCATTCCATTCTTACCCATTTCCTTTTTTAAAACCCATCCCGTTATTTCTCAACAATTAGATAAATTGCCGAAAACGATATTTTCAAGCAGTGGGACGACGGGTAAGACCACTAGTCGCCATTACGTGCGAGACCTCGATTTTTATAAAAGAAATACCGTAATTGGCTTTGAGCATTTTTATGGAAAAGTAGCGGACTATTGCGTTCTAGGTTTATTACCTTCTTATTTGGAAAGGAGCGGTTCGTCCTTGATTGCCATGGTGGACCATTTCATTCGCTTGTCCAAGTACCCTCAAAGTGGTTTCTTTTTGTATGACCACGAAGCGTTGGTTGAGGTTTTAAAAGAGAATCAGCAACAGCAAATTCCTACCTTATTAATCGGCGTTAGTTTCGCTTTATTAGATTTTGCGGAAACGCACCAACTGGATTTGACCAATACCATTATCATGGAAACGGGAGGTATGAAAGGGCGCCGTAAAGAAATGACCCGCGAAGAATTGCACGGCGTTCTACAACCGTCTTTTGGCGTATCGGCGATTCACTCCGAATACGGGATGACTGAGTTATTGTCCCAAGCCTATTCCAGAGGGAACGGTATTTTTTACCCAATGCCCACAATGAAAGTCCTAGTTAGAGAAATTACGGACCCATTGACCACTATACCCAACGGAAAAACGGGCGTACTCAACATCATTGATTTAGCGAATTTAGATAGTTGTGCGTTCGTCGCTACGGACGATTTAGGGCGAGTAGCATCCGACGGAAGTTTTGAAATTTTGGGTCGTTTGGATGCCAGTGATATTCGGGGATGTAACTTGATGGTTGCTTAATTTCTCATTTCTTATCTCACTTTTTGGTACAAATACATATTGCCGTCAGATGGCGTAAAATTACTGAACATATATTCGTCACAGAATTGGGTCATCGCTATTTCGTGGACGTAATTATCTCCCAATAGGTTGAGGCGAAATTGCTTTTTATCACCCCATATCGTTCCTTCAATTTTCCAAGCTTGCGTGATAATGGTATCGGTATCGTTTGTTTTTAGTTCCAGCGTAAGGTCCGACTTCGTGACGGTCAGATAGCCACAGGGTTTAGAAGTTCTCGCTACCCAACCGTGGCCAAAACCGACCAATTCCCATTCGCCAATCAAATTTTGTTCAATAGCCATTTTGCTCGTCAAGGCATTTCTAGTGCAGCTTCTCATTATAGCTTGTTCAGTATCATCAATTAAGCCGTCCATCGTTCGGTCGTTTTGTACGAAAGTACAATCGTAATCCGCTCGTGGGTTCAAATATTCTCCATCTCCGCAAGCGCCGACCACAATTAGAAAAATAACTAGAATACAGCAGGATAAAATATTTGGGAAAGGATACCAATAGACCTTCAAATTGAAATCTCTGATTTTCTGATTGTCCAAACTTTTAGATTTTGAACTAGCTCGCACACAGTCTAGCGGGTTTGTAATTTCAAATTTCACATTTCTTTTAGAATAGTTCATGCATATAAATTTTGGGTGAAGTAATGTCCTTAAATAGACATCAGATTTTGGCTAAACGGTTGGTTTTTGTAGTAAGAATTTGTTCAAAATTCGGTAACTTTTGTACCTTGCAAGACCAATATCATTGATTCAGTTATCCTACAGAAATTGACAATTGTAAAAGAAATCGTACGTTTTCTGAGAACGCCTTTCACCAAAGAAGCAACGTGGTTTGGCTTGTCTAAAAACTTTTTGACAATTAGCGTAGTGACGACTCTATTTCTATATATCTTCCAGCCCTCTGGTATCTCGGAAGCGGGACCAATTCGGATGGTTGCCCGACGTAAATCTCTACAAACTACGACCCGAATTAACGGCGGAAGAAAAAGCGGGCGAAAAAGAATTTTGGGAAACCTACGCCCGTGCCTGTCAAATTTTAGCTAAAAATCTATCGGCGAAAGGCGTTAAGCTTTTAGCGGGAACCGACGCCAACCTACCACCCACAGCGCCCGGTTTTTCGCTCCACGACGAGTTGGTGAGCCTGCAAAATGCGGGTATGACACCCGCTCAAATATTGCGAGCGGCCACCAAAGATTCGGCCGATTTTATGAAAAGCAACACAGGACAAATTAAAGAAGGAATGGCCGCCAATTTGGTGCTACTCGACAAAAATCCACTACTCGACATTCGCCATACTCGGACGATTCGTACCGTTTTTGCAAATGGAAAAATGTTTGATACTGACTTAAGCGCGTAAATGTTAGCGGCGGTGAAGGCGGCGAACGACGAGGGGAGAACGGTCAGTATTGATGCTTACCAATAAGAATTGCTTTTTTATCTAAATGATGGGGAGATGGTGGGGTACACTTTCAAAATGTGCCCTACCTTCGACCTTAAAAATCTCGTCATCCCTTACTTAAAAATAGCTGTCCGAACATACTTTTCCAAACTATCCGCCACACCCAACATTAGTCCCAAACTCCGCTTCACTTGCCCGAGCATAATACTACCTTCAATGGAAGAAATGATGAAAAACGCCTCCTGCGCAGGGTTGATGTCTGACCGAAAATCACCCGTTTGGATACCTTTTTCCAAAATAACCACTAAGCTATCTTTCCACTCATTGATGGCTGCTTTGACCAGTAAACGATTGGTTTCGTCCGTATCATCCGCCTCCGTTGCCATATTAAGGATGGGGCAACCTCCCGCTACGGGCGGCTTTGATAAATAGGCTTTATAACGCTGTAAAAAGCCCAGTAGTCGCTCTTTCGGCGAAAGGGAAGCGTCAGATTCGGCTAGGTACGTTGCTTTTAGTTGCTGGAAATTATGCTGGAAAGCGGCCCGCGCCAAATCCATTTTATTTTTAAAATGACCGTAAATTCCTCCTTTCTGAAAACCCGTCGCCTCGATTAACATATCCAGTTTGGTACCCGCAAAGCCGTATGTATTAAAAACGGGCGCCGCTTTTTCGATGATTTCTTGCTTGGACTTTACTGGATTTCTAGTTGCTCTCTTCATTTTAGGAAAATTCTAATGTAATTTTACCAACAAAGTTAAGAAACTATTTGGTCTTTTAAAGTTTTTTCCTAAATTTGAGACTAAATGGTCTTTTAAAGCCCATTCAAAACAAAACTAAAAATCATAAAACCGAAAAATGACCAACCAACGCAGTTATTGGGGATGGGGCTACGCCAATTTTCCACTGCCCAAACCGCTTTTAGATAAGTACAAAACAAGTCTGAAAGCGTTATTTGGAATTGAGCAATTCGAAAATATTGTTCCCATGCCAGTAGAAGACTTACCTTTGCGTACTCCTCGATTTTCGTTGCCCAAAGACTTATTGGCGTACTGCTCTGCTTCCAATTTTGACCGAGCGAGTCACAGCTACGGAAAGTCATTTCGGGACGTTTGGCGAGGTGCCAACGGTATTTTCCCTAATCCTCCCGACTACGTAGCGTTCCCTAAAACGGAAGCGGACATTGAGCGTTTGATGACCTTTGCGACGGCTAATGCTATTTCTTTAGTGCCGTTTGGCGGCGGAAGCAGCGTTTGTGGTGGAACGGAACCTACCGAAAATCCACGTTATCAAGGAGTGATTTCGGTCGATATGAAATATTTTGATAAGGTACTGACCGTGGACGAGGCCTCTCGTTGTGCGCACATTCAAGCGGGTATTTACGGGCCAGCCTTGGATAAAGCGTTAAAACCCTACGGATTGACCCTTCGGCACTATCCACAGAGTTACGAGTTTTCAACCTTGGGTGGTTGGATAGCGACGCGGTCGGGCGGACATTTTGCGACCTTATACACCCACATCGAAGAATTTGTGCAAGGCGTTACGATGATAACGCCGATTGGAAAAATGGAGACTCGGCGGCTTCCAGGTTCGGGTGCAGGGCCGAGTGAAGAAAGATTGGTGGCGGGGTCAGAAGGGATTCTGGGCATTATTACGTCGGCTTGGATGCGTTTGCAAACCATTCCAACGTATAAAAAAACGGTGACGGTGGCTTTTCCCTCGTTCGAAGCGGGGGCGGTGGCGGCGAGAGCTTTGGCACAATCGGGACTAAACCCTTCCAATGCTCGCTTAATTGACGCGATGGAAGCCTTTAGCACAGGGTTGGGCGACGGACAATCGGCGATGCTCATCGTTGGCTTCGAATCGCACCAACGAGACGTGACCTATTGGATGCAAGAAGCCTTAGCACTTTGCCGAGAAAACGGAGGTATTTGGAACGAAAAGCGGGTAGCCGCTACCGAGCGAAGTGCCAAAGGAGACGCTTGGAAGCAGTCTTTTTTGATAGCGCCTTACCTCCGAGACGAATGTTTGAAATTGGGGTTAATCATGGAGACGTTCGAGACGGCCGTCACCTGGGACCAATATCCCACTTTTTATAAAAATGTAAAACAAGCGGCTCAAGCGGCTATCCAAGAACATTGCGGTGTCGGAACAGTAACTTGTCGATTCACGCACATTTACCCCGACGGACCTGCGCCTTATTTTACCATCATTGCCAAAGGGAAAAAAGGACAGCAATTAGCCCAATGGGATGCTATTAAAAAAGCAGTTTCTCAAGCCATTATTGACAACGGTGGAACGATTACGCATCACCACGCCGTTGGCAAAGACCATCGTCCGTATTATACGCAGCAGCATACGCCCATTTTTGGAGACATTTTGTCGGCGGCTAAGAAAACGGTGGACCCAAAGTGGGTGATGAATCCGGGGGTATTATTAAAAGAAGGAGAGTAACTGTCTTGCACCAACAAGTTCTCATCGTATAATTGAGTAGAGTTCATGTAGTGTTTTTTCAAAGCTACGCTCATCCACGCCAATGTAAGAGCGGGAAGAACGGTAGAAACCGTAGCGACACTGCGAAAACAACTCGTAGAAAAAAGCGCTGCCATTCTAGGGATTCCCGTCGATAAGGTCAAAATTAATTTGATGGAAATTCAGCCGAAGTGGTGCATGGAAGGGGGCTATATTATGCCCGAACCGGGGGAAGAAGATGCTTGGTTTGAAAAGGTGAATACTGCTTTAGCTCAGAGAGAGAAGGTCTGAAGTAACGCAACTCTCCGAGTTGCATCATTATGTTTATTATCAAAATCAAAATCAAAAAAAATGCCCACAACTACTCATAAATCCGCCTGTATTCTATGCTCCGTGAACTGCGGAATCAACGTCGAAGTGGATACCGAAACAAAGCAGTTCCTAAAAATTACGGGTGACAAAGACCATCCTACTTCCAAAGGATATATTTGTCAGAAAGCGACTCGGTTGAACTACTACCAGCAACAAGAGCGCCTAACTTCGCCTTTGCGCAAAAAAGCGGACGGAACGTTTGAAGAAATATCTTGGGACACGGCGATTCAAGAAATTGCCGATAAGCTAGTGAAGGTACGGGATACTTACGGTGGAACGAGCATTGCCTACGCAGGGGGTGGTGGTCAAGGCAATCATTTGGCGCAAGCCTACGCTGGGGCCTTTCGAAAAGCGTTGGGGACACCTTATTTGTACTCCTCCATTGCCCAAGAAAAAACGGGCAACTTTTGGGTAAATGGGAAGCTATTCGGTCGGCAAAACATTAACTACGGCGAACCCATCGCCGACGCCGAATTTGGTTTAATCATCGGTGCCAATCCCATCCAATCGCACGGTATGGCAAGGGCCAAACGAGTGATTGGTGAAATTTCGAGGGATAAAAATCGAACGTTGGTGGTGATTGACCCACGAGAGACAGAGACGGCAAAAAAAGCCGATTACTTTCTGCAAGTAAAACCGGGGCGGGACGCTTGGTTGATGTCGGCCATGTTAGGAATTATTGTACGAGAAGGATTAGAAGATACGGCCTTCCTTGAAGAACACACGGTTGGTTACGACGCCGTAAAACCCTATTTTGAAAATATTCCCATCGAAGAATACTGCGCCATTGCGGGCGTCGAATACGAATTAGTCGCCACGGTTACTCGAAAAATGGCGGCGGCCAAAACGGTGGCCGTGCGGTCGGATTTGGGAATTGAAATGAGCCTAAATAGTACGCTTAATTCCTATTTGAAACGACTGCTATTTTTAATTACGGGTAATTTTAATAAAAAAGGGACAAATCATCTCGCCACGTGGTTTATGCCCCTACTCGGCCATTCGAGAGACATCGACGAAGGCGGCCGCACCACTATGGTTACCAAAGCGCGAGAAATTGCGAAGGTTTATCCGCCGAACGTATTGGCGAGGGAAATTGACACGGACCATCCCGACCGACTACGGGCTTTGTTTGTGGATAGCTGTAATCCTGTTTTAAATTGGGTGGACACGAGAGCGCAACAGAAAGCGTATAAAAAACTGGACATCATGGTCGTTGTTGATGTGGCCATGACCGAGACGGCGCAAGAAGCGCACTACGTGTTACCCGCCTCCAATCAATTCGAAAAATACGAAGCGGCCTTTTTTACGGAAGGAATGTTCCATTTGCGTAAGCCCATTTTACCGCCCAAAGAAGGGACGCTGAGTGAACCCGAAATTTATACGCGCCTTCTTCGAGCAATGGGTGTCTTAGACGGAATTGATTTCGCTGAATTGAAAAAAGCTGCTCAACTAGACCAAAAGAATCCTGGCAAAGGCATCTTTCAAGGAGCGTTCATGCAAGCGGCCATGAAAAATCCAAAACTCAATCAAATATCGGCGATTGCGCTGCGAGAAAGTTTAGGCGACGTGATGCCCAACGGCTCGGCCAGCGCCGCTTTTGTTTGGTTTGCGGCTCAATTGTACGCCAGCAAATACCCCGATGCTATCCGAAATGCGGGGATTGAAGGCAAAGGAGCCATACTGGGAAATGTGATTTTTGATAAAATATTGAACAGTCCTTCGGGGGTAATGGTGAGCGAACACCGCTACGAAGATACGTGGAAACTGCTGAGAACGCCCGATAAAAAAGTCCACTTACACATCCCCGAATTGCTCGATAATTGGTTGCTAAAATTGCCCGAAGTACTCGAAAAACAGGCGGATTTGGAAGCCAATTATCCGTTTAATCTCATTGCGGGCGAACGACGCACCTACAACGCTAATGCCATCATTCGAAACTACGAATGGGCGAAAACAGATAAAGCAGGCTGTCTAAAAATTCATCCAGTAGATGCCGCCGAACACGGTCTCGAGGAAGGGGACGCCGTTCAGTTGACCAGCCCAACGGGTAGCATCAAAATCGTTTCGACGATTTCCAATGAGGTAAAACGAGGCGTTATTTCCATGCCGCACGGACGAGGAATTCGGTACAGTGATGAGCAGGATTTTCAAGAGATTGGGGCGATGCCGAATATTTTAACCACGGCGAGTTATTGTGACCCGTTGGCGAAGACACCTTATCACAAGAATGTGAGAGTTAAATTGGAGAAACTAACAAATTAACAATCTTACATATATTCCAAAGTCGTTTTTTACAGAACGGAAAAAGGACTAATTTTGTGATTCGTTTGTAAAAATGAGTTTAGCGTGACTAATTGGTAGGAATTGTGGTCTTAATTTTGAACTATTTATTTCTTAGAGAAATATCAATAGATATAAGATAGAATAACCTAATTTCGATTGGTCTCGTTTCAACCTATTGACTAACGAAAGATTGTGATTTTTTAAGTTTTCTCATCAACAGAACATGATTAAAACAGATATTTTAGTGGTCGGTGCGGGCCCTTGTGGACTATTCGTTGCCTTCGAAGCGGGCTTATTGAAAATGCGGTGTCACTTTGTGGATTCCTTACCGATTCCGGGTGGGCAGTGTGCGGAAATTTATCCCAAAAAACCGATTTACGATATTCCCGGTTTTCCTTCGATTTTAGCGGGGGAGTTGATTGACAACTTGATGAAACAAATTGAGCCTTTTCACCCAACGTTTACTTTGGGGGAAAGAGCCGAAGCGGTAGAAAAGCAGGAAGACGGTTCGTTTATTTTGACGACCAGTCGAGGAACTAAGATTCAAGCCCCCGTGATTGCGATTGCTGCGGGATTGGGCTGTTTCGAACCACGTAAGCCGCCTATTAGCAATATTGCCGATTTTGAAGATAAGGGCGTAGATTACATCATTCGGGACCCCGAGAAATATCGAGGGAAAAAAGTAGTCGTAGCGGGTGGTGGAGACTCTGCTTTGGATTGGACGATTATCTTAGCCGATATTGCTGAGGAAGTAACGTTGATTCACCGTCGAACGTCTTTCCGAGGTGCCTTGGATTCCGTTGAAAAAGTAATGGACTTGGCCAAAGCGGGAAAAGTGAATTTAATAACAAATGCGCAGGCAGTCGGATTGAACGGGAATGGGGTGTTAAACGAGGTCGTCATCAAAGAAAAAGCGACGGGTGAAATGACTAAGCAGGCGGATAATTTTATTCCACTATTCGGCCTGTCTCCAAAACTAGGGCCGATTGCTGATTGGGGTTTAAATATTACGAAGAACGCTATTGAAGTAGATACGTTGGATTACAGCACGAATGTTCCTGGTATTTACGCTATCGGCGACATCAATACCTACGAAGGAAAGTTAAAGTTGATTTTGTGTGGATTCCACGAAGCTACCTTGATGGTACAGTCAGCTTTCAAGCACATCTATCCCGATAAGAAATTGAGTTTCAAATATACTACGGTGAACGGTATTCAAGAATTGGAGCCAGCGTAGATGTTTAGAAACTCAAAAGTGTAGTAACGAGTTTTCGTTTTCACTAAAAAAAGCTGAAGAAGTCATAATGGTTATATTGTTTTATGCTTATATTGCTATGGGGTACATTAACCCTTAACAATATAGCAATACAACAATATAACCATCTTCAAACAGTTTCTTTTCTCCTACCTATTTCCCAAATTTCTACCATTCTTTTTAAATCAAC
Organism: Bacteroidota bacterium; assembly: GCA_039024375.1. Classification (GTDB taxonomy): domain Bacteria; phylum Bacteroidota; class Bacteroidia; order Chitinophagales; family Saprospiraceae; genus JAFMDF01. The sequence continues at coordinate 1,853 of JBCCQK010000039.1, read as the reverse complement.
TAAAACCACCAATGGAAGAAGGCATCATTAAAATCTTTGTCACTGACCGAGAAGGTAAAGAACACGAATTGGACGCCCCCACGGACATGGCCATGAACCTCATGGAAGTGTGCCGTTCCTACGAACTACCCGTCGAAGGCACTTGCGGAGGGATGGCGCTTTGTGCTTCCTGCCACGTATATGTCCATTCTGACCATGAATTATCCGAGCCGTCGGACGAAGAAGAAGATATGCTCGACCAAGCCTTTTTTGTCGAAGACAATAGCCGATTGGGCTGCCAAATCAGAATGGAAGATGACTTGGAAGGATTAAAAGTATCGTTGGCGCCCGTTAATGGGTAAGCCTATTTCAAAGCAATAACTTTGAAAACAGTTTTTTGCTTTCCTTTTTGGGCAACCAAAAAATAATAGCCATTCTCAATCTGGCTAGTTTCTAATCGAGTGTCATAATCAAATTTTTGCTGTTGGATAATTTGACCATTTGGGTGGACCAGTGTCACCTTTATGTCCCGCTCATTAGATTGTAGATAAAAACCATTCCTACCGATAGTATTCCTCAAGTTTATCCAATTTTCTTTTTCCAAATCACGGCTACTAGTCGTGATGCAATTCGGACTTCCTTCCTCAAACATGGCGTCTGCTTCGAAAAAGGCCCGTCTCGCTAAAGTGCTATCTATTACAAATGGGTTTTCATTGCCTTGATAACTAGCAATTAGTTCATTTCTACGGATTTCCTTTTCATCGACGGGGTCTTTTTGATGCCAAGCTAACAGTGTTTCTTTTTGTAAATCGAAAAAATTAGGCGCCGCATTATCCGCTTGTCGCTGATAAATGGTGTAAAAATAAAAGACCGCTCGGGCAATATCCCCCTTAACGGATTCTCTCGGTTCGAAAACACAACTTTCTTCGTCTTTTTCGCTGTATTCATCTCGGTTGGACGTAGGCATTTGCGATAATTGTTCTCCTAGCACAAACCAAAATTCGGTGTCGTCGTCGTCAATGTCTCCAAAGATACAACTACCTCTCGCACTGTTGACATTGACTTTGGAAGGATACAAATTGTGCATATCGCTACGGCCCGGTTCGTTGCGGGCGCCTTTGGATTGTGGATAGACATGTTCGGCATTGAGCCCCCGTTCGTTTTGAAAAGCGGAAACGCTGGGGTCTCGACCGGATTCTAAAGTAACCGTAAACCCCGTATAAATGCCCGATAATTCTTGGCCGACATTATCAATTTTGGAGTAAAGGGTATCTCTAGCGGGGCCGTAGCCAAGCGTCGAATCGGGTATGTAGTTGGCTTGCAAAGCATCCACGAGGAATTGTCCCGATTGACAAGGTTCGATGATGGATTGAGCGGATAGTAGATGAACGTTGATAATTAAAAGAAAAAGGATATATTTTTTTTGCATGAAGTGGGGATTTCTGCCAAAAATAGTAGAAAAGATTGGGGGGAGTTGATTTCAGAGACTCAGAACAAGAGAATGTAAAAAATTAGCAGATAATTGCGGACTTTCTGAAAAGCCGCAACTCAGAGAGTTACGTTACTGTGTGGGATAGCCGCAACTACTGTGTAGGATGGCCGCAACTCGGAGAGTTACGTTACTTTGTGGAATCGATGTATTAAGTCTCCAGACCATAGCCGTCAGGCTAAGTACAAATGTAGTCGGTGCGATGCACCTTTCGCAATGACCGATTCAGTTGTCAGATACAAAGGTGGTCGTCCCGATGGGACTTTTAGTACCAAGATGCAGAGCATCGACCACATTTGTATCAATTTCGGTGGAACATTTACGTATCAAAGGTGCATCGCACCGACTACATTTGTTTAATTTAGAGTGAGTGTTTTCCTAAAAT
>JBCCQK010000038.1:0-28519 GCA_039024375.1 Bacteroidota bacterium | reverse complement strand
TAACTTCAACCTTAAAACCAAGAATCATGAAAAATTTAAGTAACTGATTTTCAAATATCTGTAAGTTATAAACTTCGTTTTCGCAAAAATATTTTTGGTTATTAAGGCTCGTTTTTGTCCGTAAGAATACTACTATGTGGGCATAACTTTGTCGTGTCAACCCGATATAACTTCAACCTTAAAACCAAGAATCATGAAAAAGTTAAGTAAAACAAAAATAAGTTTTTACACTCGTCAACATTCAAAGTGTTTCAAAAAAGTAATAATTCACGACCATACTGACTTTTAAATAGAATATTATTTACTTAAAAGTTTGATTATTAATCAATTGTGCTTAATAAGGTAAGTTTTTAATGTTAGTTTGGCTAATTACAAAACCCCAAAAATGTCCTACTTTCAACGCTACAACCCTTATATCTTTGTATCATCAAAACCAGTTGAAAGCAAGCACAAAAAACCAAAGTAAATACAAAACTCGAAGCAATGACATCCACTAATTTACCTAACCGACCCAAAACCAATCAAAAAACGGATGCGCAGCGTCACCAAGATAACAGACCGCTTGCCACTGACCCCATTCAAATGGAAATCGTCTTCGGTCGGCCCAGTAAAGAGTGTCAAGACCTTGGCATTTGTCGAATTAATCTAATTACCGATTTACCCAATGATGCCCTTCGTGATTGTACTTGTATTAATCACGTGTGGGTACACCAAAACCAAATGGGACAACTACATTTTCGTTTTCCCAAAAACCAAATGAACCCAGAAAACCTTAATACACAGTTTGTTGATAATTACTTTACCGTTCAAGAGTCGTATATATTTCCCGAACCGTTGCGGCAATTGTTCTTTCCCCGCACGGTGATTGAACGAGGACGTTACCCCGTTGTAGAAGGAGCAGATAATTTGTTGATTGTACTGTAGTATTCGGTAGCACAGCCTTTAGGCTGTCCCGTTCGCAAGTCTTTAGGCTTGCACTATTATGGAGGTAGGGGTACCTACTGCGCAGATAAAGGTCTAAAGACCTTTGAACCCGACAGCCTGAAGGCTGTGCTACAGGTGAATACCTCTATTTTAACAAAAAACATACACCCAAAACCTAAGAAAACAATTAATTGGCAGAACACAATCGGTGAAAACACGACCACGAAACCAGAAAACAAACAACCCAAAGCAACCAAATAGCCGATTGTGTTTTTCTGCTAATTTCATAATTTGTAACTACTTAGCACTATTTTTTTACCATAAAGATTCATACAGCTCATAGAGTTCATAAAGTTTTTTCGAGTAATAGTATTGACTATTTTGTGCTACTTAAGCGTTTTCAATTAAGGGTGGTAAGTAGTTACGGTTACGATAATTTTTTAAAAATCCAATATTATGAAAACAATGCTACGCTACGGTAGCCTTTGCTTGCTGCTACTATTCATTTTTGCCTGTCAAAAGGAAGCACCGATAACCGAAATAACTAATGAAACAATAGCTACGGATTGGCCGAACCCATTGCTCGAAATAAAGGATTTACTCCCCGACAACGTAGAGGTCCTAACTGACCCAACTTCCACGAATAGGGACAACGCTACCACCAATGTATTCTTTGGCGAGCAAGTAGAATTGACCGACTGTGAACAGCAGCATTGCCATCAATTTTTGCCCAATTATTTACGAAAAATGCAACGAATGGCCAATCGGTTTTGTATGCCGATAATGGTGGATATTTGCTGTTGTGCTAAAGGAACAGAATGGTGCTATCGATTTAAAGTGAATCCTGCTTTTGCTTGTGGTAAACTGTCGAAAGAAGTAGAGGGACCTCCCGTAGCGTGGGATGTTGCGGGAATTGATTAGCAAGGTATCTAAGAATTAACCTAAAACCAACGAAAATAAACCATTGAAAACAATCCATAGAGGTCGATTATACCTTAGACTGGATAAAATCGTGATTTTGAAAAAAGAAATAAGTTGAAATAGAGAACTAAATAGAAATATTTCTATCTTATTTCTAACTATTTCTATGTATTTCAACGGAGCAAAAATCACTTTCTTAAGCGGTTTCTAGTATAAATCATTCATTTTAGCGACTTCAGCCCATTAAATCAAATGAATGAAAATGTTGTTAGAGGTCGGTAACTATCTACTACCTCAATCTGAGCATTTTCACTGACAAATCCATTGTACCCAGAAGAACGCTGCTCGGTTGTAGCATTGTGGCAGTTAGGCGGCAGCGTTCTTTTTTAAAAAAACGAGGGTAAGACCTTCCAGCACTTCGAGTGCTGGAAGGTCTCAAATTCCACAGGAAACAATAAAAAATCGTAACTTCTTATCACCCTGTATTGAAAACGTCTAAACAGTACAAAATAGTCAATACTGCTGTTCGAAGCAGTCAACGCTACCGCTCGAAAAAACTTTATGGACTCTATGGGCTGTATGGACTTTATGGTAGAAAAAGTGCTAAGTAGTTACCAAAAAACCACAAAATCATGGATAACAAAGTCTTTCCTCTAAAGATGATTGAGCATAATGTCGAAGGGCTGTTTGCTCGACATCATACGGGGAGTCAAATACTCTATCTGACCGTTTTGTTCGGATTGATAGCTACGTTAGTAGCCTTACCTTATATCTACGTCGATATTACCAAACAAAGTCGGGGGATTATTCGAGCGGAGCAAGACAACAACCAAGTGTCGGGCGTAGTATATGGCCAAGTGACCGAAGTGTTTATCGCCGAAAATCAGAAAGTCCAAGCGGGGGATAAATTGTTAACTTTGAGTACGGTCAAAATGGAAGAACAGATTGACTTCCAACGGGAGCAAATAAAGCAGAACCAACAATACATTGAAGATTTAGAACTATTGCTGGGTGATTCTGACGAAGCCCTACAAACTTCCCTTTACGGGCAAGAACAACTGCAATTCCAACGGCGATTGGCCGAACAAAATCTAAAAATTGAGTACCAGCAGCGGCTATTCGACCGAGCCAAAGAATTGTTCGACGGCGGCGTTATTGCCAAAGCCGAATTTGAACAACAACTGTTCGATTTGGACTTAACCAAAAATGCGCAGCGTCTGCTCAAAGAACAACAATACAAAACGTGGGAACTAGAATTGAAAAACTTTCGGACCCAAAATCGAGAAGCCCAAGCCCAAATTGCCCAACTAGCGAGAGACAAAGAACAGTACGTCATCACGGCGCCCATATCGGGCACTGTTACCCAATTTTCGGGCATCCAATCGGGTAATTTTATTGCTCCCAACCAAACTATCGCCCAAATCTCATCCAACAAAAACTTGATGGTCGAAAGCTATATTTCGCCCGCCGACATTGGCTTGATTCGGGAAGGGATGGACGTTCGCTTCCAAATTGATGCCTACAATTATAACCAATGGGGCCTAGCAACGGGAAAAGTAATTTCGATTTCTAAAGACATTACGGCCCAGCAAGAACAGCCCGTTTTTAAAGTGAAATGTAGCTTAAGCGAAGCGGCACTAACGTTGAAAAACGGCTACGAGGGAAACCTAAAAAAAGGAATGACGCTAACTTCCCGTTTCACGATTACCGAGCGCAGTTTATACCAACTCCTATACGATAAAATGGACGATTGGCTGAACCCCAAGTTAGGGTAACTTTTATCTATTAGGTATATGCTATCTTTTTGAAAATCATAGGATTCATTGTTGAATATCTATATGGCTACATTGCTGTATGGCTAATTAGCAATACAACCATATAGCCATATAACAATACAACCATCTCCTTCATACCCATCATCATGAGTAAAATAATCAAACAACACGACATCACCGACTGCGGAGCCGCCTGTCTAGCTTCCATTTCGGCGCATTATAAATTGCAACTGCCCATTGCTCGAATTCGCCAAATGGCGGGGACCGACAAAAAAGGAACGAATCTGTTGGGCATGATTAAAGCGGCGGAAAAACTGGGCTTCGTTGCCAAAGGCGTTCGGGGTGATTTCGACGCTTTGTACGAAGTACCGCTACCCGTCGTGGCGCACGTAATTGTCAAAAAAGTACTGCACCATTTTGTTGTGATTTATAAAGTGACCAAGACGCACGTACACGTCATGGACCCAGGACCAGGGAAGATGAAAAAAATGCCAATTGACGAGTTCAAAGAAATGTGGACGGGCATTTTACTCTTGACTGCGCCGGGCGAACATTTTGAAACGGGCAACAAAAAAGTGTCCGTCGGTATGCGCTTTTGGCACTTACTAAAGCCCCATCGGAGTATTTTACTGCAAGCCTTATTTGGCGCTATCGTCTATACCGTTTTGGGGCTTTCCACTTCCATTTATATCCAAAAAATAACCGACTACGTACTGATTGATGGTAATGGGAAATTGCTTAATCTGTTGAGTGTGATAATGGTGGGGTTGTTGCTGTTGCAACTATTTATCGGCACGATGAAAACGGTATTTGTTATCAAAACGGGCCAAAAAATCGACGCGCAATTGATTTTGGGCTACTACAAACATTTGCTCAAATTGCCTCAACGGTTTTTTGATACGATGCGCGTGGGGGAAATTATTTCTCGCATTGGCGACGCCGTAAAAATTCGAGCCTTTATCAACGACGTGGCGATTAACCTAATTGTCAATGTCTTTATCGTCATCTTCTCCTTTGCCTTGATGTTCACCTATTATTGGAAACTGGCCATGATGATGATGGCGATTATTCCACTCTACGCCATTATTTACGCTATTACGAATCGGCTTAATAAAAAGCGGGAACGAGAGTTGATGGAAAATGCCGCCGATTTGGAGTCCCAGTTGGTGGAGTCCATCACGTCGGTAAAAACGCTCAAACAGTTTGGTTTAGAGAATTTTGCCAATATGAAAACCGAGCAACGTTTTGTTAAGCTGCTCGGAACGACTTATAAATCAGCTATGAACTCCGTTTTTTCTGGCACTTCGTCGGAGACGGTGAGCCAAGTATTTACAATTATTCTGCTCTGGGCGGGTTCTTATTTTGTAATTGATAAGACCATTACGCCCGGCGAGTTACTTTCTTTCTACGCCTTGATTGGCTACTTCACGGGACCCGCAATGGGCTTAATCGGCATGAACAAAACCATCCAAAATGCTTTGATTGCGGCCGACCGACTATTCGAAATCATTGACTTGGAAATAGAGGACAACCGCAACAAAATTGAACTACAACCCAATTTAATCGGTGATATTCAGTTTAAAAATGTCGCTTTTACCTACGGGACCCGTAAAGAAGTTTTTCAAGATTTGAGTATTACCATTCCTAAAGGAGCGGTGACCGCTATCGTGGGCGAGAGTGGTTCTGGGAAATCGACCTTGGCTGCCTTGCTACAAAATTTATACCCGCTCAACGACGGGCGCATTAGCATCGGACAATACGATTTGAAGCATCTTTCGCTGGAAAGTCTGCGCAGAATGGTCGCCGTCGTTCCGCAACAACTCGACCTATTTGCGGGCAACGTTATCGAAAATATCGCCGTCGGCGAACCCGAACCCGACGTCAAACGCATCGTAGATATTTGCACGCAGTTGGGATTGATGCCCTTTTTGGAAGGCCTACCCAACGGGTTTATGACGTACTTGGGGGAAAATGGCGCTAATTTATCGGGCGGTCAAAAGCAACGATTGGCCATTGCCCGAGCCTTGTACAAAAATCCCGAAATCCTCATTTTGGACGAGGCGACTTCTGCGCTCGACTCCGCTTCCGAACAGTTTGTCCAAGAGACCATTACTCAATTGCGGACGCAAGGAAAGACCATCCTCATCATCGCCCATCGACTCAGTACGGTCATGGATGCGGATAAAATTATTGTCTTAGAAGAGGGCCAACTTGTAGAAGAAGGCAGCCACTTAGGCTTAATTGCGGCGGAAGGAAAGTACCACGAATTGTGGGAAAAGCAGTTCCCCAAACGAGTCCGAATGGAATTGAACAAAGAGCGGAAACGGAAGGCGGCGTAGGAGTAGGTCGGTGGACGGCAGACGGTGGACGGTACACGGTCCCCTAAGCAGGCGATACTTTGCCAGTATCTCCTGCTTTCCAAGCGGATAAAAAGAAAGAGCGACTGAAAAAACATCGCTTTCTAGCCGTTATCCACAACTTGGATTAATCAATCAGTACAGTGTTGTCCAGTTGCCTATTAAGTTTGACCTCTCAACCTATTCGCCTCTCAACCCATCAACCTCTATAACTTTTAACCTTTAAACCTACAAAAAATGTCCCTACACCACAAAATTGACCGCATCCAACGGATGCACGACTTAATCAACTACAAGCGAACGGGAAAACCCGACCAATTTGCCCGAAAAATGGGCCTATCCGAAAGTATGCTATACAGTCTGCTAAAAGAACTGAAAAGTTTGGGGGCGCCCATTGCCTATTGCCGTTCCCGAGAATCGTATCAGTACCTGCACCCCGTAGAATTTAGAATTGGCTTTGTGCCATCTTCCATTGCGAGGGAAGAACTGCGGGCGATTAATGGCGGCACGGCAATGATTCGCTATTTACCCATTGCAGAAAATCGGGACAACTTTAACGAAACTCCAGACATAGTAGAGTGTATCATGGCATCTTTGTAAGGAGAAAAGGGGATAGCAAAAGTGCTATTAAGTAGCGTTGAAAATCGCAAAAACTTTAACGCAACTCCAAAAATAATAGAGTGCATCGTAGCATCTTTGTAAGGAGAAAAAGAGATAGCAAAAGTACTATCGGATAACTCTGAAAATTGTAAAAAACTTTAACGCAACTCCAAAAATAGTAGAGTGCATCGTAGCATCTTTGTAAGGAGAAAAAGAGATAGTAAAAGTACTATCGGATAACTCTGAAAATCGCAAAAACTTTAACGTAACTCCAAAAATAATGGAGTCAATATTTTTATCTTTGTAAAGTATTGAAATCAATAATTTTAGGAAACAGAATGTAGTACAAACGCAGCTTTTTGTTAGCGTCTAACTATAAACGACCTGTATAAGTCTAGTAAAGTACGACCTACAAAATCCTGTCATCCTGTAAACATCCTGTCATCCTGTAATAAATAAAATCCACAATCATGAAAGCATTAAATCACGTAGAACTACGCCAAACCAACGGCGGACAAATTCCCAATTTAGCCATGTTCTTAACGTCATCGAAAAATCCGTTTCCCATCGGAGACCCAACGCCAATGACGCCCGTTTTCAGCGAACCAATGGGGCCAAAAGGACCTATGTTGGAAGTGAGCGCCAAACCAGCGGGATTCAGAAGCGCCACGATGTAAGGCGCTTTGAACTATAGCTTTAGTGCTTCAGCCCGTACGGGCTGGAAGCACTTTCCTAACGAAAAATTTTGGAGGAAACACTATTTATTAACTTTTAAAACCATCAAAAATGAAAGCAATGCTGCTAAACGAAAAAGAGTTGCAGGACATCAATGGAGGATATAACCTACTCCCTCCTTTCGGCCCTGGCCCCTACAACCCCATCGAAACGGATAATCCTTAATTGGGGGAACTCGAAAAGCGCACTTTTTTGTCCTGCTGGATTAACCGTAGCGAAGTGAAGGACTTTTTCCTTAGATATTATTTAAAGCTATTGGTGTAGCCTTAGTTTATGAAAAGGTGCGTTGACTAAATTTATTTTTTAACCTTTTAAACCATTGAAAATGAAAGATTTGCAAGAGAGCGAATTGCAAGCCGCAGACGGTGGCTGGTATCAGTATTATGTTGTGGCTAAGTACTATATAACGAGTGGTGCTGCTAAGCAGGCTGCGAGTGATTTTGTCTCGGCGTTTTATCAGCCTACTAATTTTTAGTAGATACGTTGCGAATACATCATCGGTGTGAAATTATTTTTTAACCTTTTAAATCATTGAAAATGAAACATTTAAGTCGAGAAGAAATTACACAAATCAACGGCGGTCAAGGTGGAAGAAACTTGAATAAGTCTGGCGCTATTACTGTACAGGACATCCGAGATTTTGTCAGTTCAAAAGCTAAACTATTAGCTTTCTTAATCGTGTAATCTGTATTTTTTATCTGACATCTAACTATGAGATGGCTATTAATTCGAAACAACGTCATTTTTGATTCATCCAATTCTCGTAAAAAAGCAAAGGACTTTATCCTCAAATTATCACGTGTTAAGTTGAATTTACTGAACTAAAAATTGACTCTTAATTTTAACCTTTAAAAATTTTAAATCATGAAAACTTTATCAAAAGATTTGTTAATTGAAGTAAACGGTGGAATCGGTACTCAGCAACGAAAAGCATCCCAAGCGGCTATCCATGCGAATAAGAGTGGTGGGTGTAATTGTAATTCGGCTTATGCGGCTGGAGGTATTTTGGGTTGGATTTTAGGTAAATTACGATAGTTCCTTTTTTACTTTAAACAATTTTGCAAAACTTTTTTGGATTGCTGAACGAACTGAAAATTACTAATACCTAAAAAACGTTTAAGAATCCAGAATAAATTAAAATTTCGTTATGATAAACTTACTAAATCAGAAAGAACTGGCTACTGTAAATGGTGGTCAAAACGGACAGAGAAGAAATAAAACAACAAGCTCCTCATCCTGCAGCTGCTGGGATGAATTTTGGAGTGGTTTTATGGCTACATTCTCAATCAAAAAGAAGAAAAGGTAGCTAGAACGGAAGGCACTTCCAAACCATTAAGACTTCTTCTTTAGTGTAAATGATATTCTACCCTACTCATGTTATAAAGTGGGGTAGAATAGTTTACTCGCCTAGCTAAAAATAATTTCTGACATATGACAAATAGAAAAGTAATTAAAGTAGTAGCCATTGTAGTAGGAAGTATGTTAAGTCTATTTCTTGTTTTTTGTATCTATGTGAATTGGTTGTTTAAAGTAATGGATAATGCATCACTAATTAAGGATTCCGAAGCTAGAGAAATACCATTTTATTGGAGTGAAACTGGCCATATGGTAGTGGAGGTAGTTATTGATAATAAAAAATTTCCATTTATAATAGATTCTGGTGCTGGTACTATCATTTTTCCAAATTTTTTAGAGTTACAAAAAGCAGCGTACATTGGACCAGGCTTCGCTATGGGGGCAGGCGGTGGTTTTATTTTTCCGTCTATTCATCGCATTGATACAGTTCGAATAACTGATATAACTTTCTGTGATGTATCTGCGGTAAGTATAGAAGAAATACCAACTCCTTGTTTAGATGAAGTGTATGGGATTATTGGAAAAGATATTATGCGGCATTTAATTTGGCAAATAGATTTTAAAAAAAAGATTATTACGATTGCTTCGAAGAAAAATCAGTTAATATTTGGTTCGAACAAAGAAATAATTCCGCTTGAGGAAAGTCAGCTTAGTCATCACCTATACACCACAGTAAAAATTGATTCGAGTAGATTTATCAAAAAAGTAATGATAGATACAGGCAACAATGGTTTCCTAAGTACTAATTTTAGACAGGTTGATACTTCTAAGTTAAAGACTAAACAAATTAGAATGATAGGGAGTAGTATGGCTGGCTTAGATGGAAAATTAGAGGAGCAATCGGTATATCAAGCAGTAGAATATCTACAAATAGGTAACGTTAAAGCTCCCAATTCTACAATCCATATAAGTAATCTTCCCGTTAGCTTTCTCGGTATAAGTTTTCTTGAAAATTATAAGACGACAATCAGTTGGAAAGACAAAGAACTTATCTTAGAGTCCTATGGTAATCCCTATTTTGGCATTGAAGGATTTGGATATAGTGATACTTTTGATGAAACCAAAAATGCTGTAATTGTTGATGGAGTACTTGAAGGACTACAAGCGGACAGTCTTGGCATACAGACAGGGGATGTAATACTTCATATTAATGGACAAGCTATGGATAATACTCACAAATATTGTTATTTTGATTATTCTGGAGTTGAAGAATTGACATTAGATTTGATGAACCAAGATGGGATGATTCGGCAAGTTACTTTGGAAAGGAGAGAATATTTTCCGCAGTAGTAACTATTAGAGAAAACTGTCACAAGAGAAGAATAGTTATTATTACTTCTTTCAATCAATAATCTCAGCAATAATGAAAAAGATTTCCAAAGCGACCAAAAAAAGATTCGTCATCGGCTACGTAGTAGGGACTATTATAGGCCTTTTTATCTTGAACTATCTCTTTAAGGCTTGGGGATAGCCAATTGGAGCATATTAATCACCAACACCTTTACTAATTGTTTAGCCATAGTTACTAAAGATTTCGGGTGATTAGGTTGGCGACATTCTTGTTGTACGTATTCCTTTACAGGCTAGCTACTATTCGCAAGTATGCCCAGTCCGTTAAATATGGAACATAGTAAATCGTTTGTTTAAAACAACAATGTATATAACTGCAATACTATTCTGAACTGCTTGACAATTTAAAAATGGAAAACTCAATTAACAAAATAAACGGAATACTTCCTTTGATATGTGGAGGCATGACGGCATACGTTGGTATCAAAAGTTTGCAAGAAAGTACGTTACCCGTATAGAGGGCCTATTTGCTAGTGGTTATCGCTGTACTACTTTTTGTGAACGGAGCATTTTGGTTAAAAAAGCGGCGTTAGTGTGGAAATTAATTACAACTCATTGGTTTTTAGTTCACTTTGCTCTGACCGTGAATCGGTTGCCGTCAACCGATATTTGTACAGAGTTTTTATAATTGATAATCAGACGATTAGGTGGTTTTAATTCTAATTTAAACACGTTTTTAAATAAGTATAAATTCCAATTTCTGTCCTACCACATCCTCTTTCCATTCCCTACCTTTGTAACAACAAAAAAACAAAATAGAATAAGTCATTGGACAAAATTCTGCGGTACTTTTTTAGACAGAACTTGCCCACTTCAGATTCGGGTGCATTTCGCAATTAATAGGGTGTAATACGTGGAAAATCACAATCCTGTAAATCCTGTCTATGTCTAATAAACCGCATGAACGCTGTCCGAGTACTTACGCTAACCCAAAACCACCCAATCAAAAACAAACCACCCATTTCTATCACCGCAAAATCAACCCATCATGGAAATCAATTCAACCTTACCCGTCGAAAACGTAGCAACAACTACTCCAACGGAATCCACCGACGTATCTTTAAACTTCTGGGGCGCTGCTTGGTTGGGCCTCCAATTTGTTTGGTGGCAATTATTGGCCGCTCTGGTCGTAACGCTACTTGGCTTCTACCTTTACGGAATGGAAGACGAGGTGGCGAACGCTAATTTATTAGGGAGGGTTGGCATTCCGCTATCGTTTCTTGTTGCCACGTGGATATTGTATAAAAAACGGCCACTCACCGCTACCGCTTTTCAATGGCAACCTACTTTTACTCGATTAGTTCCATTAGGAACTTTAATACTCTTTAGCATTACCTACGTCTCTAGTGAACTGATGACTTTTCTCCCCAGTTACGATGCCATGCTAGCTAGCTACCGAGAAATGTTTGCAAACATCAGCCCAATAGGCTTGTTGATTGGCGGCGTAATCGTTGGCCCTGTCTGTGAGGAAATCATCTTCCGAGGTATCATTCTGGAAGGATTGTCTAAAAAATACCGTTCGACGGTTGCCATTGGCATCTCTGCCCTCATATTTGGCTTAGTTCATTTGCAGCCTCTGCAAATAATCGGTGCCTTCGTAGCGGGGTTGGTCTTCGGCTGGATATACCTCAAAACGCAATCTTTGTGGATTGTCATTCTCCTACACGTCGCTAATAACGCTTTTTCTTTTGCGCTCGGCGATGCGGCGTCCGAATCCACTCGAACGGTATTGGGGAACGATATTTTATACGTTGGTTCTTTCTCCGTTGCACTTATTTTGGCTTATTTGGGGTATATAGGATTTCAGAAAGTAGTAAACACGGTAGATAAGAAAACCTCAACAGTCAACGTCTAATTCCCCGTACGGGCAAGCTGTGTTCCTCAAATCCGTGTTACAAAAATAAATAAGCTTCTTTGACACGTTGTAAAAGTTCAATCCCTTCAGGATTGTGAGCCTCGGATAGGTTCGAATTCTCCGCATTTCATACGGAGTTATTCACGTTTAATCACTTCGTGATTTCTAAGAATGCAATGTGTCAAAGAACTATAAATAACCACTAAAATCACCAATAGCATGCAATCATCTAAATCTAATCTTAACTCTAATAAAACGTGGCATAAAGTCCTATTCGGCATCGTCGTCGCTATCATTGCCGTCGTCTTTATCTGCTTTATGTACGCCTACCGTTCGTTACGACTGCTAGACCGCGCTCAACTGGTCAGTGAAAACGTCAACGAAATCATTCCCTTTCATTATAGCGAATCCCATCATATGCTAGTCGATGTGCGCATCAACGGCAGCCAACAAACCTATCCGTTTTTATTAGATTCGGGGGCGGCTTCTTTTATTTTTGGAAATACGTTGGAACAGTTCGATTTACCCGATATTGGCAATGGAATTGCGGTGGGGACGGGCGGCGGTGTGCTATTTCCCGATATTTATCGAATCGACCAGTTATCGTTAGGCAGTATCGAATTTGCTAACGTCTCCGCGCAGAGCATCGACAAATTGCCCATTTCTTGTTCGGATGAGATATTCGGTATTTTAGGAAAAGAAGCCATGCAGCATTTGGTGTGGCAGATAGATTTTGAGAAAGAACAGCTACACGTCGTTTCGGATAAAAGCCAGTTAACCTTTGGAACGGTAGTCGATACTGTTCCATTAAAGGAAAGTAAATTGGGACATCATTTGTACGTAGCAACGGAATGGGGGAAAGACTCCATTACTTCCAAAAAGGATTTTATCGTCGATTTGGGATGCAATGAATACGCAGCAATGGGGGGGAAACATCTTAAAAATACGGCGAGTCGAACCATCGACATTATGGGAAATTCGAGCGTTGGTTTAGACGGTGAGAATACATCCAAAGCAACGATACAAGAATTGACTAACTTTCGAATAGGAAAGACAACCTTACCGCAGTTTACGGTGTCTGCTGGTGATGCAACCGTAGCCCTTTTGGGGCTTGGTTTTCTCAGAAATTATAAAACGACAATTAGTTGGAAAGACGACCAATTGTGGCTAGAACCTTACGCTGAACAATACTTTGGCGCAAAGGGCTACGGCTACGGCGCTCGCTACGACCCCGAAGCCAATGCGCTAATTGTTAAATCGGTTCATAAGGGTTTTCCCGCGGATGAAGCGGGTTTGCGCCCTAATGCGAGAATTATTAGCCTAAATGGAACGGTGATAGATTCGGAAGCTCAGTATTGTGCTTTTGAGTACAGCGGAGATACGGTAGAGGTAGTGTATGAGCAAGATGGAAGACAGCAAACCGCAGTTTTGGAAAAACGGGATTATTTTCCATTGGAGCCAACGGAGGAATTACTGAGTGAAAATTAGACAGGGTTCGACTCTGGAGAGTCGAGATACACTTCTATTCGACTCTGGAGAGTCGAGGTACGTCTATATCACCTCGCCTCCAACTCCACCACTATCGGCACAATAAACCCTTGCTCGCTACTCGTACTAAACTGAATCCGATTGGTGGCAAATTGTATCTCTGATTTGGGAACGATGTAATCTTGCAACAAGGCATCCAACGCCCCACTGAAATCCTCTTTTTTGTCTTGCATATAATCACTGACGGCTTTAATATTCCCAATTTTTTTCTTAGAAAAAAGAATACATAAGTGCTCCGTTCCCTTCTTAGCGAGTTTTAAGCCTTTGTCCTTACCAGGAATATAAATCGCCGAACCCGACTGGGTGACTAAGGCACTTTCGTTCATACCCGCAAATTTGGGGTTCAGTTCGGCACTACGAGGCCAATGAATATTGACCTGGCCCTCGGCATCGACACTGAATACGTAGATGTATTCGTTGGCGGAAGCAGAAGTCGTCACGAGTTGAAAAAATTGACCAATTTCCCAATCGGTGCGTTCGATGCGATAAAAATCGCCCGTAAAACTCAGTCGAGCGTTTTTCAAAATGGGTTCGGCCATTTCGTCGCTCGTATCCAAGTATTTGAACTGAAATCCACCCGCAATGCGACTTTCTAGCTGACCATTCGAAGTAGGAACGGAAGTGGGCGGCGGAGTTTGCGGCCTAGTGGGTGGAGTAGGGGCAGCTTCGTAAGCAACGGGCGTCACTTCCAAAGGGCGATGGTCTTGTCCTTTTTCTCCCAAATGCAACACGTAGGCGTACTTACAATAGGTCGCAAAGTCTTTGTACTTTATCCAAATAAAACCGTTTTCGCCCCATTCAGGGCCCCAACTGTTCATAATTTGGAAAGCACCTTTGAACTCGTCGTAGCCAACCACCACCACTGAGTGCCCGCCACCAAACGACTGATTACCAATAGTGGGTCGCCAGTATTTGACCCCTCGGGCCGACGGAAAGTTTTTCAAAATTTTTAAGCCAATCACGACGGGCTGATTATTCGCCAATGCTTTTTGCACTTTTAATACTTTAGTTCCCGCGTCTTCGTCAATGGAAAAGAGCGTCATAAAGTCCGAAATGGCAAATTTACTCGCCTCTTCCTGCAAAGCCAGATTGGGCATCGCACTACAATCTTCGTTGGCGATGCTTCGGTCAAAGTTCCGTGCCAAGCAGTCTCCATTTTCGGCAATGAACGCCATCGCGTCGGAGATTTTGGACCCACTTTGGCAATTCTCATTTTGCTTCACTTGATTATAAATAAACAGCGCCGAACTCGCCCCTTGGGTAATCGCGCCTCTATCTTTTAAATTGTTTTGAATGGCCCTTTGGATGGTCAACGCACCGTAGCCGACGGCCCAACCGACACAAGATTCTATCGGCCCTTGATTGCCGACGTAGGGGCAGTAGGGGGTTAAATCTACTTTGGTGGGCAGGTCGATGTATTTGCTACCCGCAAATTTAGGCTCTCTAGGTTGTGCTTCGTAGGTCTCATCTTCCATAATGAGTCCTGTTTGGTAATCAGTGGACTCGGTTTGCGCTAAATTGGTATTCCACGAAGCGAAGCCAATTAGAAGGAAAAGTAGCAGTCGCATAGTATTATTTTTATGGTCTTTTTGTGACTATTTAGAATAGAGAATAGAGACCATCCCAAAATTCAGGATTGAGAGAATAGAGATTTAAACTAGTGAGAAATCGACAAAATTTCTTATTTATTACAACTTGTCAATGTCATAAATCTCTTTTTCCTACTCTCGATTTTGAAAAGACATGTCTTTTTTAAAATTTTGCACATTGGAAATTTGAGAGTTGTTATTGTACGAATAACCAGTAACTCATAACCACAACATCAATTCTTCTTCTTGCTCTTCGTTGGAATAGCAATGTTAATCGTACTTTCTTTTTTCTTGAGGCCCGTGGCGCTATTAGTAGGAGCTATTTTCCCGTTACCAGTATTGGTGCCGTTGGCAGTCTCGTTAGGTTGAATTAAATTGCCATTTTCGTCATAGCCTTCTTCGCTACCGCCAATCAAGTTACCATTTTCGTCGTAACCTTCCTGAAATCCATTTCCCTGTTCGGAATCATTATTCTCAAATTCACCTCCAAAGCCATTATTAAATCCGTTATCGAAACCATTGTCAAACCCTTGGTTGTCATTTTGTACTTTAAAGACCCCCGCTTTGATGGAGTCGGCCTGTGCGTTGGCAATCAAGGCGTCTTTTCTGGCCCGAGCATTATCGGCGGCAATTTGGTCCTTGGTTCTCATTTGCCCCAAACTAGACGAATATTGGCTATTAAATTGTGCCTCTTGGTCTTGGTACAAAGTGCTGATGTTTTGTGCGGTATTATCGGGAGAAGGATACATGTCGCCTTGTTGTTCCATCTCGTGCCAAAGCGTCCACAGATGCGGTTTGATGAGTACTTTTTCTAGGCGTTGTTCGCTGAAATATTGCTTTCTCGCCTTGTTTTTGCTAACGAAGGTGCTGATGTTTTTAACCAAACCGTAGATATTAAAAGACACATCCAAAACCCCCGCAATCAAAGCCAATACGGCGCTACCATCCACTTGGCTATTCGTCACATCGGCTAGGACTTGTTGGTAATTATTGGCATAAAAATCGGATAGTTTATACATATCCAATTCCAATTCTTTAGCGTAATCGTCGGGATAACGCTCGATGTATTTGAGTTTCTTTTTGTCCATCAAATCCTCTTTAATACCCCGCAAAACGAAGTTGAATTTTTCTGCCGTTCGGTCGTAGGCCACTTGGACGCGGGAAATATCCCTCGGCGAGTACATTTCCTGCTGCGTTTTGAAACTTCGAACAGAACTTTCGGCCGCCACTCGCATATCCATGAATTTTTCCATAAAGGGCGTATGGAGCAATTTATTCAGCGGGTCGTCGGATTCGTAGCGGGTTTGGGCCAATGTAGTGGTCGTTTGTAAAAAAAAGCTGGCGAAAATAGTAAAGAAGAAGAAACGGCTCATAATTGTCGATTTATAGTTGTGACCAATTGTTTGTCGTAAGGGAGTGTTTTGAAAATGGATAGTGTACCCACTCAGTGGTGAAGGTTATTTTTTTATGATAAAATCCTTTTAACTGGCAGGCTTATTTGTAAGGAAAACTGGAATGTACGGAATATAAAAGTAAGTAATATTTTTCTTAAAAGGGGATATTCTGGGTAGTTCCTTTAAGAAAAATAGTTTTTGGTAAAGCATGTAGCAGAAAGAAAAGGAGTGGATGAAAGCAAAATGTGATGGCTTAGCGTACTGTATTTGGGTAATAAGACAGGTTGAAAAATGGCTGGTTACAACGGATTGTGTAGTTTTAATCGTTGTAAAATAGGAACACGGATTTAACGGATTAGAGGGATTGAAACGGATTTCTACATCAATTTTACTCCGAAAGTCAATGAGTTGCGAGGACTAAGAAATCCTTTCCAATCTGTTTTATCCTTTAAATCCTTGTTTCTTATTGAATTTAGCTATGCAAAACGTTTCAATTAGAAAAATGGTGAAAATGAACTCTGAAAAATTTTCTGGAAAAAAACTATTTCCCATAACTGCGGAGGGCTTTCTTATACCCCACAGCCCGAATCAGTTAGGAAACGCTGTAATGGCTTTTATCTTGACGTTCTTGTAGTAAATCTCGGCTCCTTCCGATTGTAATTGAATTTGTCCTTTCACTAGAGGAATTTTGTGTTGGCCGTCCCGAATGTAGGCATCCCTTACATGATTAACTACGACGCCGTTAACGACGTGAAGTGCTTCGTTGCCGATGACGTACAAATCGATGGTATTCCATTCACCATTTGGCTTTTCGTGCATTTCGGACCTTCGACACTGCCAGTTACCATAATCTTCGCCTACCCCATATTTTTTACCCTTGGCAGCGTATTGATAGGCTAATTTGTCCTCCGTTTCGGCGGAATAAACCATTGCGTTGGCCCCCGCCAAGCCAAAGAAGTCTCCCGTGTCTCCCTCTTGAATCTGAAATTCGAGCATTCGCTTCCAAACGTTCCAAAAAGCGCCGTGTGGCCCCGTACAGTGGTACAGCAAACCGGCATCTCGTTTTTTGTCTATACGCGGCGCCCATTTCTTTTCGCCCCACTTGTATTGCAAAGTAAGATGATAGTTTTCGTATTCGTTCAACGTAGTCAAACCACCGTAGATTTCTCCACTCGCTTTTAAAACTATCTCCCCATTTTCTTTGATGACAGAGAAAACCTTTTTAGGGTCATTATTCAAACCCATCGGTTTGCCAACGTGAACATTGTCACTTTTTGCGGTTCCCGTTGGCAAGCCGCTTACACTTGTATGAGGCACTCCAATGAACTTCTCCCAATAGGATAATTCCTCATCTAGTAGGTTCGTCCATTCGGGGACTAAGGTGTAACTTCGGATGTAATCATAATAGGTAGTATTTATTTTGTTATTCAATAATTCTTCAACTGTTGGCGGGGCTTCCCAATTATACGTTTCGGTCACCAAGTGCATATACATGGGATGGTCGAAGGGCTTTTTAGGATGGACGGTAAATTTGTATTCCCCATCCAAGTAATAGTGGATAGTATTAGCATCTACCCACCAACACCCATAAGTATGATAGGCTTTGTGAACCGGTGGCACCACGGGACAATTACCGCCTCTTGACAAAACTTTTTTGTTTCCTTCGCAATCCCATTGAAAAATATGGGTATTAGATTTCATAAAGTTATGAAAATCGTAGCCTCTTTTTTGCATCCCAATGGCCTCTACGATGTCTAACTCTTGGTGTTCTTGTGCACAGCCCTGCTCATTGAGATATTTTGCTTTCATCCAGAAAGTGGAAGACATGGAAATACCCGAGGCTTTCATCCGAGCTTCGTAGTAACCGTAATGGCCAGCTTTACTTTTAGAGGCTACGGCACCTCCCGCAATGTGGTACTTCTCCGTTGCGGGTACCAATGGCTGATTTTTTATTTGCAGCTTCCCATCTTTCACACTAACGGCTGAAGCCCGAAAAGTTGCTGGTGGACGACCGTGTTTCCAATAAGGAGACCTAGCGTACCACTTCGTAGAGTCTAACTGGTTACCCTCAAATTCGTCCGAAAATTCGGGATTGAGTACCCATTTATATCCCGTCGGAGCGGGTGGTTGAGCCAATAATGTATAGCTAAAACAACAGCATAGGAATAATAATAATTGGGTACGCATTTCGACTAATTTTGAATAAAGGAAAAAAACTAAAGCGAAGATGCGATGTATTCTTAGCTACAGCTAATACAAATGATTCACAATTCAACAGGAATGGGTTTCTAGTATGGTTGAATGGTTGGAATCTGCGGATTGGACAAACCGTTGCCGCCGTACCAAAAAACTTGTTGTCGCTGGTGGTACGTTCCCGTCATAATGCCTACTCTGGAGGGGCTACAAATTGGACTCGTTGCGAACGCATTCGTAAATCGAGTGCCGCTTTTGGCTAGTCTATCCAGATTAGGTGTTTGTACATCATCGGCTAATCCGTTACAACTCATATCGGCGTAACCGTGGTCATCGGCGATGATGAGTAAAATATTGGGTGGTTGGAATGGCGTGTCCTCTTGTGCAGCGGGCTGGCAACTAAAAAGTAACAAGGAACAGAATAGATAAAAATAGTATCGCATGATGAAATTGATTGTCGAAAAATCATCTTTTGGGGATGCGTACAAAATGCACCACACAAAATCATAAAGAACCAAAATAAACAGGCAGTTTTTTAAATTTCTTTTCGTTTTTTTGCAAAAAACACATTTCTAGTAAAAGCAGAAACATTTGTAGAGGTCAACTTAAAGTCAAATGCGGAATTTCGTACTACTTTCGTTTCCAGAGAAAATGACCTTTTTTGCATAGTTTTAAAATCAAGTTAAATGACGAATATTTTAGAAAAAGTATTGTTCCTTCCTATTGTAATACTACTCTTTATACTGAGCGGTTGTTCCGCTAATAAAGATACGAACGAGCAGGAAAGCATCGCCGAGAAAACTTTTAAAGAAGACTGGAATTCCCTACAAGCCTACGAAACGCCCGAATGGTTTGCGGACGCCAAATTGGGTGTTTTTATCCATTGGGGTCCTTATTCCGTACCTGCTCACGGTAGCGAATGGTACCCGAGGTTTATGTATCAAGATTCCGTTCAATGGCACCAAACCCATCCAGAAAAAACCAGACAGGGCGGTCACCCAACTTTTGCGCACCATACCGAGAAATATGGCCATCCTTCCGAGTTTGGCTACAAAGATTTCATTCCGATGTTCAAAGCCGAAAAATTTGACGCTGCTGAATGGGTCAATTTATTCAAAGAAGCGGGAGCCAAGTACGTCATTCCCGTAGCGGAACATCACGATGGTTTTGCCATGTATAAATCCAATTTTACTCGTTGGAATTCGGTTGACATGGGGCCTAAAAAAGATATTTTAGGGGAAATAGCCAAAGCAGCGAAAGCGGCTGGACTAAAATTTGGCACTTCTTCGCATTTTGCCTTCAACTGGGACTATTTCAACAAAGCGGAGCGTTTTGATACGGGTAATCCCGAATTTGCCGATTTATACGGCCCTCAACACGAGCGCTATGCGCCTGTGAGTGAGGAATTTATAAAATTATGGTGGAACCGAACCAAAGATATTATTGACAATTACGAACCAGAAGTGATGTGGTTTGATTTCTATTACGACCGTCCCGAATTTTCGGCCTACCATCCCAAATTGGCAGCCTACTACTATAACAAGGGTTTAGAGTGGAACAAAGAGGTGGTGCTACAGAGCAAAAATATGGGACAAGCATCTTTCCCCGACGGTACGTTTACCTTAGACATCGAGCGGGGGAAAATGTCCAAAACCCACAAAGAGACTTGGCAAACCGATACGTCCATCGGTAAGAACTCGTGGTGCTACACCGAAGGTTGGGAAAGCAAAACGGCGGGTAGTCTGATTGACGATTTGGTGGATATTGTCAGCAAAAACGGAACGATGCTTTTAAATGTTGGTCCCAAAGCAGACGGAACCATACCTGAGAGTCAAGCACAAGTCCTACTGGACATGGGGAAGTGGTTGAAAATGAACGGCGCTGCAATTTACGGTTCTCGTCCTTGGCGAATCTTTGGAGAAGGCCCTACGGAAGTAGCCGTAGGTCACCACTCAGAAAAAAAGAATAAGGCCCTGACGGGTGAAGATTTCCGATTTACGACCAATAACGACAAATTATACGCCATTGCAATGGATTGGTCCGATTCGGGCAAAATGCTCGTCAAGTCGTTGGCTAAAAATAGTGAACACTGCAAATGGAACATCAACGGCGTCGCCCTAATGGGTAGTAATGCGGATTTAAAATGGGAGCATACGGACGAAGGACTGCAAATTGAATTACCTAGTGAAAAGCCAGGCGACCACGCTTTTGTTTTTGAAATTGACTTTGGAAACGAGGCGAAGGAAGCGACAAAGAATTTGTTGTAGGGGCAGGCCAAATCTCCGCATTTCATCCCGATTAAAATACGGGACAAGTTACGGAGTTATTCGAGTTTAATCACTTCGTGATTTTATAGGTTGCAATGTGTCAAAGAATCAAAATGTAAACTATTGATTTTCCGTACTTTTAGGTTTTAAATTGCAAGTACTCAATGTAGGTCTGGAGACCTGCGGATATTGGTATCAATCCCGCTTAACAAAGCCGGATTAAAATGTCGGTGTTCGATGTATCAAGTCTCCAGACTTGATACGAATATCCGCAGGTCTCCAGACCTGCATTGAGAATTTACATTAGTCACTAATCAATTAATTACAAGTCACTACACTAGTCCAATAATTTTTCGGGAATAAACAGATAAATGACCGCATTTCGTTCGCCTTCTTCCCTAACCGTTTTAACGGAGCCTTCCAGTAAAATGGGTTTCAATTTTTTAGAATAGATGGTTATCATTTCTTTTAGAAAATGACCTCGTAAATCGGGCAAATCATCGTTGGTGAAGTACTTTGAGGCTACGGATTTGGTCTGTGCTTGATTGGCAAAACTATCCTTTCCTTTATTTTTGGGTAATACCTCTAATCGTTCGTAAGGATAACGCTCATCGAGTTGCCCCTTAAACGTTTTATGGCCAGCAATATCGGCACTCCCTTGCACAAAAACTTTTACTTGCTCCGCTTCATTTTTTTTCATCGCGTGTAGCGTCTCCACCACAAAAGCGCCAATGGTCGAACCGTAGCTATCTCGAAAATTCGATTTGTCCATGAAATAGGCACCCGGTTGGAATAAGACCTTTACATTCTTATCGGCATCTTTGAGTTGAACTTGGAAGTATTTTCCTACAAATCCCTCTACCACCTCATCGTCGGGGTGAAAAACCGCTTCCCAGTAGGGTCTCTTTACTTCAAAACTTTCGACCCATTCTTCTAACGGAACGGGCTGTAAATTGAGGGCTTTACCAAATTCTTCTTTGATGGCTTCTTGTTCTGCTTTCAAGGTTGCTGCCTTATTCTTATCCGTTTCAATAGTCGCTTCCACTGCTCTAGTGTCCGTATTTAATTGGTTGACTGCTGCCGTTGTTGTTTCGATTTCTGCTTCTAAAGCAATTACTTCTTTTTCGGTGGCTGTCTGTCCTTGCTCCAAACTGGCGATTTTTTCTTGTAAATCTTTTGTAGAAACACATTTTTCTTTAGCACCAAATTTTGCATATTTCGCAATGAAATCGTTGACCGTTGCTTCTACAGTGGTAATTTTTTCAACGGGTTTTCCTAATTGGTCATCCAAGTTAGCTTTTTCAATAATCAATTCCGTTAGTTCGGATTTTAACTGTTTTAATTCGGTTACCTTCGCATTGTAATCATTTTGAATGCCGCCCAATTTTTTATCGTATCCCTCAATGGTTTCTTGTAATTTCAATTGCTTGCCCGCTATTTTTTCGACGATACCCGTTAGCGTATTGCCCGTATTGAGCAGTTGATTGAGGGCGCTGATGAGTCGGCCACCAACGGGTAATAAATCCGTCAACTTGATGTTTAGTATTTTTATTTCCGCTAGTTTTCCCAATAATTTTTTGGGTACCCCCACTACCTTTTTCAAAAAACTTTTGAATTTACTTTGCTTCTTTTTCAAAGGCTCCATTCGTTGGGCAAGCCCATTCAGTTGGTCTTCACATAGTTTGATGCCTGCGTTCCAGTTATCCGTTTCGGTTAGACTAGCCAATTGCGCTTTTAAATTTTGCAAAGCAGCTTCTTTGGCAATGGCAACTTCCTGTGCCTCATCCGCCACGGGAGGTCCCACCAATGTTTTCAGTAACTTACCCGTTTCATCAAAATAGCCTAACACTTGTCCCAGTTTTTGAAAAGCGGACGGTAGGTCCTCCAATCGAGGGCCATTAGACGCTGCTAGTTTTTTTAGTTCTCTATTGCAATTGGACCGCAATCTAGCTTCTAGGTTCAATGCTTTTCGACAAGCTCTAAAACCACTTTCTAAGAAATCGTTCTTATCAGCTTCTTGCTGGTCAATAAAGGTCTTGAAATCAGGGTTATTGGTGTATTCGTAGGCCATTAATCCTTCCAAATGGTACATTCTGACGCAATGACGGCCCACCAAATCCCATTTATCGTACGCCTGTTTCCACTCGGCATCTTGTTGTAGCGTTGTAATTGTCTGTTTTAATTGTTGGTAAGCTAGAATAAATTGTACGGTTCGATTGGCATCGTCCGCTGTGGTTAAGGGAATCTCCATAATGGCTGGTGGACAATCTTGATTGGCGCATACGTCCTTTTGCTGGCCAGAGGCTGGCAAAGAAATGGCGAACAAGAGTAGCAAAAAATAGGCTCTGAGTTTTACAATGGTTGGCGTCATCATTAGTTATTATGCTAAAGCGCTGATGGAGGTGGAAAATCATTATCTACCAAATATAGCAAAATAATTTTTTCCTACCCAAACTTCGCAATTTGCACCGGCTTCGACCGCCCTTTTACCAACACGTGGTCGAATTCTTTGGGCAAATCCATCGCCGAGGGCAATTGCTCAACAACTTCTCTGGAAATAATGAGCGTGCTACCGTAGCGTTTATTCAATTGTTCGAGGCGGGAGGCGACGATGACGGTGTTGCCCGTCACTAAATACTGTTTACGAGTTTTGGTCCCGACGTTGCCCGCCACTACGTTTCCTGCGTGAAGACCAATGCCGATTTTTGTGGGCGGGATTTGTCGAGATTGGCTTTTTTGTCGAACCATTTGCATGATTTCGACGGCGGCTTTGTAGGCTTGCAGGCAGTCGTTACCCGCTGAAACGGGCGCGCCAAAGGTTGCCATGAAACCGTCGCCCAAAACGGTGTTGACAATACCTTTGTGTTCGATGACTTTTTCCATCATAAAACCCAAGACGGTGTTTTGGTATTCAATGATTTCTTCGGGCGTTTTGGACTCGACGAAGGGCGTGAAATTGCGAATATCTAAAAACATGACGCAGACGAAACGGCGTTCGTGCTTAGCCCCGCCGCCTTCGGCCATTAGTTCGGCGGCCACCGCCCCTGAGACTTGTTGTTTGAGCAAACCTTTAATCTTTTGCTCGGCGACTTTAAGTTCTTCTTGAGCAACCTCTAATTCGTCGTAGGCGATGGCTAATTTTTTATGGTCTTTTTTCTTACTGTTGTACATTAAAAAAACGGAGAAAAGGAGAATACCCGCTAGGCCCAAACCGCCGTAGAGCGTTCGTTGTTCGAGCGCTTTTTGGGTGAGTTCGGATTGGGTGGTCGCTAGTAGTGCCTTTTGTTCCATCAATTCGGCCTTGACCTTTTGGGCGGCGATTTCGTCGTTCTTTCGTCTGCGCTCGATATTGCGCATTTCCTTTTTTAAAGCAGCAATTTCTTTGTAATTATTATTGGCCTGTGCTCTTTCTAGTCGCTTGTTTTTGGAGGCCATTTCTTTATTAAAAGTAGCGATGGCTTCTTGCGTTTTGGCGAGCTCTGCTTCCTGTTTTTCAATAATTTTGGTAATTGTTGGTACTGTTGGATTCGGTGGCGGCAAAGGAGCTTCTATTGAAACAACGGGCGGCTTCGAAGGAGTCGGCGCACTTAAAATGGGAACGGGCGCTTCTTTGACCGAAGCGAGGTCTAAATTTTTTCGTAAATTTTCTATTTTGGTATCCACTCTTCTCATCCCTTTGCCATCACCGAGTTCGCGCATTCGCTTCTTGACGGCGGGTAAAATTAGAATGGCTCCTTGATAATCCTTAAAATGCGTCGCTTTTAAATCGGCCACTTTTTCCTGCCATTTGGCCCATTGTTTCCATTTCTGCTGCTCGGCTAAAATCAGCGAAGCCGCTTGATAACTATCAATGGCTACTTCGTAGTTTTTTTCCAATTCAGCTATTTTCCCTTCCCCTAATAGCTCAATAACGTCTCCCGAAGGAACGGCCCGCTGAAACTTCTCTTGAATATCTCGGCCAATTCGGTTAAAATTGAAGCCTTTTTTCTTTTTCTTGTTTGTTGGCTCGTCCCAATCATCAATACCTACTAGATAATCTTCTAATTCCCGATTGACTTGCCTCAATAAGGCTTGAAATTCGGGGCTATCTTGCTCGTCTTCTAAATCCTCCAATTCTTCCATCCATTCCTCTTGTACTTCGTACGGTATGTCCAACGTTCGCAAGACCTGTTTGATACTGTCTAATGGGTTGTTTGTATTGGCCCAGCCACTTTGCGGAAAGCAACAGCTACAACCTAGTAAGATAAGGAAAATAGGATGAATGTAAGTAGGTGTTCTCTTCATTAACTGGTGTAGTGATTGGTGATTTAGTTGACTAGTTGGCTATCGGTCCACGGTAAACGGTTCACGGTCTTACAGAATAGAGTAAAAATCAAACAGTCGGTATCAAGTATCGGATATTTTTAAAATATCCGATACTTTAAGCAACTTATTTCCGCCGCTTCGCCTTCCCATTTTTAATTTCAACGGTTCGCCGATTGCTAAAACCACCTTCCGAATGTTGCCGATTGACGCCCGTGACGTAGTAAGTGTACGTTTTTCCTTCTTCCACGTCGGGGTCATAAATAGCGTTGTTTTGCTTAGCATCTAATTCGGTGATTTTAAAAATATGTTTGGGGTCTTGAATATCGCCGAGTCGGTCTCCTTCGAATTTGTAAACGACGTAATAATACGGTTTATTTCGGTCAGAATATTCTTTAGTCTTTCTCAAAAAACGGAATAATCCACCTTTTTTCTTTTTGCCGTGCCAATTGATTTTTAACCCATAATCGGTCATTCGCACTTTTTTCAAATTGGGCGCTTTATTCACTGGAATTTTCAAAAACTTCATTTCGGGAAGCAAAACGGGGCGTTGATAGAATTGAGTCAACGAATCGCCCATACCGAGGGGATTGCTTCGAATGGATTTGGCACTAAAGTAGGCACTACCTTGCGTATTAAAGGTACTTCGATTGAGTCGTATTTGTTCGGGAATTTCGCTAGGATTCAGCCAATCTAGGGTCTTTGGATTGCCCACTTTATAGGCAGCGTGCCCGATGTATAAATTTCGCCCAAAGGCATTCTGTGCCCACCAATCGACGAGCGTCTGGTGGTCGGCCAGCGAAAATCCAATATGCCAGTATAGCTGTGGAATAACGTAGTCAATCCACTCGTTACGAAGCCATTTTAGAACGTCGGCGTAAAGGTCATCGTAGCAAGTTTGTCCTGCCCGCGTATTACTACCCAAAATAGGGTCAACAGCTCGATTCCGCCACACCCCAAAAGGACTAATGCCGAATTGAACGTATGGTTTTACTTCCTTGATTTTCTCCGAAACCTGTTTGATGAGCAAATCGACGTTTTGGCGCCGCCAATCTTCGATATTGCCTATCGCACCTTTGGTCATTTCGAAGTCCAGCGAATCGGGAAACGGCAAACCTTGGATTTTGTAAGGATAAAAATAATCGTCAAAATGGATGGCATCGACGTCGTAATTTTGCACGATTTCCTCAATGACGGCCGAAATATGGTCTCGAACTTCCTGTTTGTGTGGTTTGAAATAATAGCGTTTTCCGTATTGGATGAACCAATCTCTATGTGTATTCAGTGGATGCTTGTAGGCTAAGCTAGCCGTATCTAAATCGAAAGTTGCACGGTAAGGATTAAGCCACGCGTGAAATTCCATGCCCCTTTTGTGGGCTTCTTCAATCATAAATTCGAGCGGGTCGTAATTTTTGGGTTCTGGGGCTAGCCCCTGCGTGCCCGTTAAATAGGCGGACCAAGGCTCGTAGGAAGATTTATAAAAGGCATCAGCGGCGGGACGAACCTGGAAAATGACGGCGTTGATGCCCATTTTTTTAAAATCGTCGAGCATATTGACGTATTCGTATTTTTGTACGCTCGTGTTTTTTGCATTGCGGGGCGGATAATCAATATTGACCACAGTGGCGACCCAAACCCCCCGAAACTCCCGTTTGGGCGCATCGTTTTGGGCAAGTAGGGAGAGGGTCATCAAGCTAAAAAAGAGTAGAAAAAGTTTTTTCATAGGTTGCCTACTTTGCATTGGATAAAGTCGTGATTTTGGAAAAGGAGAAATAAGTTGAAATAGTCCTACCAAATGTAGTTTGATAATTTGACTTTGTAAAGCGATTGAGCGTTCGAATTGTTTTTTGTGGGTAGAATTGAGGGAAAGTACTAAAAAAGTGATGATAAAAATTAGTAGAAGTTCTCTAAAAAAAAGATTCCTACACTCCAGAAGGGAAGAGGAGTGTAGGAAGACTAAACATACTATGAGAAAACTTATACAAAGATAGGGTTTGATATTATAAAATATCACATATATTTATTCACTGGATGGCTTCTTTGACTATTAGTAGCAAACTGTTTAGTATTTGGTATCGGGTGGGGTTGTAAAAGGGGGGAATTGGGGGAGAAACGGACGATTTTTGAAAATTAAATTTAAACATGGCGTCATTTTGGCTTTAATTTTTCGTTAATTTTGTTCCTACCGAGGAATGTCTGTAAATTGTCGGCTTAGTTGAATAAGGAAATATAGAAATACAACCTCACGAATCAATGGTAAATAATCACTCCAAAAAAGTAGATAGGATTAGGATGAGCTGTGCGCTTCTTGAAGTTGCCCGATTTCTTTTTTGGATGCCTTTTTTAAGTTGTTTGGTGTTGCCTGTTGCTCTTTGGGGGCAGTCAGTCCCCATTTTCATTCCCGAAGATTTCGAATTTGATGCGGAAGAAGCGGGCTGTATTTGTAGTCCCGGCGTTATCAACAAGTCCCCCGGAAAAGGATTATTGTTAGAATATAAAATCAATTCGGGTGGCAGTTTTACACCCGATGAAGTACCTACGGGCATTCAACCCAGTAGAGTCAATAATTTAAGTCGGTTTCGGTTTCGCATTAAAATACCGATTGTGCTGTTACCTAGAACAAAGGTTCTGTTAGGTTTTGACCATTTTCAAGAACAATACGATTTCAATTTTATCCAACCTGCCTTTGCCAGACGACTCAATTTATTGGATGGAACAACGCTGAAAAGTACTCGGCTGACAGCTTATTTATTACAGTCTGTTGGAGAAAACAATTATTTGGGGGTCCAAGCGAGACTAGGCTACAACGGCAATTACAGTGGTCTGGTAGAAATGGATAACTTTTATCGGCAAATACGCCTTTCGGCCATTTGGGGTGTGAAAAAACGAGACGATTTGGAATGGGGCGTAGGCGTTTTCTATTCCGAAAACCTCAATCGAAAAATAGCTTTACCGTTTTTTCTTTATAATCGCACCTTCAACGAACGTTGGGGCATCGAAGCGGCTTTTCCCGTTTCCATCATGATGCGCTACAACTTCACCCCCAAAAGTCTATTGCTATTCGGCCCCGAGTTTTCCAATGCGGCCTACGGTTTACGAGGCGAAGCAACTCAGGTAGATAACGACCACTATTTTCGCCATACGGAATTGCAGCTTGGTGCTAAATACGAACGAGAATTACTTCCTTGGGTTTGGGCGAACGTCCACGCTGGGCTACAAGTTAATTTTGACTCAGAATACGAAAGTGCTACGGACAGCAACGAAATCTTTGAACCCGATTTAATTACGGGTGTTTTTTTTCGAGTGGGCGTTTTTTTGTCGCCACCGCAGTAGCTATTAGCAATTAGGGTTGT
>JBCCQK010000037.1:0-28697 GCA_039024375.1 Bacteroidota bacterium | reverse complement strand
ATTAAACGAAAAACGGTTGGCACAAAAAGACCAAGAGTTAAAAGTACTAAAAGATGGCATTCATATTTTAAATAGGGTCTTGCGAAATAAGCCTGTTTTAATGATAGCTGTACTTTTGAAGTACTTTGGTATATCTAAGAATACTTCCTATTTTTGACTAAAAACTTAGATTTCAGCCATTCATGCCCAATACCTTAACCATTTTTCAGCTCGTTTGCGGTTTTATGTTCCTAGTGTTCTTACTAGGGGGTATTATGGCGAGTTGGTACTTCGTACGGTTGGTCGGAAAGCGAGAAGCGAATTTATTATTGTCCATTTTCCTAGGGGTATTGGCCTTGTCTTTACTGCACAATCTACTCATCAATATCGGTATTTTCAACCACCAACCTCGCTACTATTTTATCCCCATTTGGTACACCTTATCTTTTGGACCTTTGTTATTCTTTTTTGTAAAAAGTCGATTGTTTCGTCCCTTTCATTTACAAAAAAAAGATTTTAAACATTTTATTATTCCTTTACTACAAGCAACTTTTTATCTATTTGTGGGCTTTCGAGACGAAGCGTTTAAAGCACAGTTGTGGGACAATCAGTATGTTCCACTGTATCGACCCATAGAAGGGCTAATTTACATCGTAGGTTTCTCGGCGTACCTCTATTTTTCTTATCGCTTCGTTCGATTCAAATTGACTTTATTGGAGCGGAAGCGAGCATTTTTGTGGGAACTGGATAAGGTAAAACGATTGAAACGGATGGTCAAAGGTCTGATTTTATTATTTGCGATTAGTGCCGCTGCCATCGTTGGCGATTTTTTGACGTACCGATTTTTAGGCGTGAATCTGCATAACCTTCGAGGATTCACCTACGTCGGCGATTTATCGTTTACGTTTCTCGTTTTGTGGGTAAGTTATTACGCTTTTCGCAATGCGTTTTTCCCTAGTCGGCATCGATTGGATACGAATAAAACCCCCAAATTATTATTACAAAAAATAGACGACCTTTTTCAACGGGAAAAAATTTTTATGGATGATGAATTGGACCGTTATAAATTGAGTTACTACTTGAAGGTAGGAAATAAATATTTAAAAAAAGTCTTGGCTAACAATTTTAGAAATTATATCAACAAATGCCGAATTGCGGAAGCTAAAAATCGTATTGCTCACCCCCAGTATAAAGATTATAGCATTGAAAGTATTGGCTTAGATGTGGGCTTTGGAGATAAATGGGCGTTTAAGCGAGCGTTCAAAGCGATTGAAAAGCGGTCGTTGAAGCAGTTTGTGGCTGAGGTCAGAGGTAGGAAGTAGCTTTTCTTTTTGACGCTGACGGACGCTGTTTGAAGTTATGAATTTCTCATGCTTTCATTGTAAATGCTCAACATAAATAACTGTCAAGACAGAATTAGCGTATTTTTTTGACAAGATTTTCAGGATGAACAGGATGTAAACTATTGAAAATAAAAATCATGTAAATCTTGTAATCCTGTCTAAAAAGTCCATACTAATCCTGTTCTTGTCCTTACCCTAAAAAACATAAACGAAGCAGCGTTCCTCAGCGTCAAAAACTTTAAGCCCGAATTTGCCCATCGCCCTTCACAATCCACTTATAGCTTGTCAACTCCTGCAAAGCCATTGGCCCCCGAGCGTGTAATTTCTGTGTACTGATACCAATTTCCGCACCCATTCCGAACTGAGCACCGTCGGTAAAAGCGGTTGAAGTATTGGCGTAAACGACGGCAGCATCTACATTCTTCAAGAAGTAGTCGGCGGTTTCCGTATCTTCGGCGATAATTGCCTCGCTGTGCTTCGAGCTGTATTTGGCAATATGGTCTAAAGCTGCTTCAATATCATGGACCGTTTTGATAGACATTTTCATAGACAAAAACTCCGTTCCAAAACTTTCTTCGTTGGCAGGTAATAATAAGTCGGCTCGGTAGTGACCTTTTAAGTAGGGTAGGGAAGTAGCGTCCGCATAAACCACACATTCGTGTTGTGTGTCCAGCCCTTCCATAATAGCGGGTAAATCGGCTAATCGACTTTGATGAATGACCAAACAGTCTAGCGCATTACAAACACTTACGCGCCGTGCTTTGGCGTTTTGTACAATCGCTTTCCCTTTAGCTAAATCACCACTTTTGTCAAAATAAGTGTGAACAATGCCCGCTCCCGTTTCGATGACAGGCACTTTGGAGTTAGCGCGTACATAGTTAATCAATCCTTGACTTCCTCTGGGGATAATGGTATTGACGTACTCGTCTGCTTCCAAAATATATTTTAGGGCTTCTCTTTCGCTAGGTGCCAAGTAAACGACGTCCGCTAAATCGTATTTGGCGAGTACTTCATGAATTATTTTGACGATGGCTACATTGGAATAATGCGCATCTCGACTCCCTTTTAAAACGGAAGCATTGCCCGATTTAAAACAAAGGGAAAAGACATCAAAAGTTACGTTCGGGCGAGATTCGAAGACAATCCCGATAACACCTAAGGGTACGCTCACTTTTTTTAGAGACAAACCATTCGGTGTGGTTCGTTGGTCTAGTTCCTTATTTAAAGGTGTTGGTAGGTTGGCTACATTTCGGATATCCTCCGTGATGCCTTTCAACCTCGATTCATTCAATAATAGCCGGTCATATTTCGGATTACTAGGATTCATTCGGTCCAAATCTCTTTGGTTTTCGGCTAGGATATACTCCGTATTTTTCAAAGCCAAATCGGCCAATTCATTTAAAATTTGGTGAATTTCTTGGTCGGTCAAGCGAATTAATTTTCGACTGGCTCGATTTACTCTTTTTAAGGCTCTTGTGATGTCTAAGTCGGTAGCTACCATTGATAAGTATTGAAAATAGAAAGTTAGTTAATGTCTTTGGAAAATGAACGATGAATGATAAGTGATGAATGATTCTAATACTACACACTAGACAAGATTATAAAAATATAGTGCTTATCGCAAATTTTAGACGGTATAAATAGACTTTATTCGAAGTAGGTTCAGTGGTTCCAGCACTCGAAGTGCTGGAACCACATTCCATACGAAAAATTTCAGAATAAACACAAACGTAACGCAACGCTCCGAGTTTTGCGATTATCTAAATATAGCAATAATTCAAGTAGCTCTATGACTACCCTAAATCAAAAAAGAGCGATTGACTCGTCAACCGCTCTTTTTTGAAATTCGTTCCTTTGAACGTATAAAACTTGCTAGTAGTTTTTAGTGGTAAGTAATTGACTATTTTGTAGTAGAACAAAGATTTGGAAGTTAGTACGCTGCCTAACTAATCACTAGTCAACTAGTCACAAATCACCATCCTAGTGGTTCAAGTCATAAATCCTTGACAGGTTAAATCGGCGTCTTTTTCCGTTACACTGCGTTATTTTTTTCTCAAAGAGCTACGGCTATTCTCAAAAAAAATGCCTTGTCTAACGAAAAAATACACTCGATTAAACTATCAATTACTTATGACTTGAACCACTAGTAAAACTTAGACCGTAAATCTTCTACCTCCGCATTTTTCTTCATTGCTTGCATCAATCTTGACGTTACTTGCGTCTGAGCAGTAGAAGAACTATTTTTTCTCAATTGAGGAATATTCGTTGCAGGACCGACGGCGGGCTTTTCGTTTAACTTGACTACATAGACACCGCTACTTCCGACAATTGGTTCAGAAACACTATTCACATCCAAGTTGAAAGCCGTGGCAATCACGTCGGGCTCGTTACCTAACCCTTGCACAAAAGTGGCATCGAAAGTAACATTCTCTGCGTTCTCTACTTCCGAATCAAATTGAGTAGCGATGGTACTCAAGTCAGAACCACTAATTTTACTTTTTAAAACCTCTCCTTTTTTCTGGTTGCGCACCAATGCTTCAATTTCGTCTTTCAAACTCGCAATGGAAGGCATGCCCGCAGGAGTTACGCTAGCTAATCCAGCCACCACATATTTATTAGTGTATAACTCAACGGGGTCTTGGAAAGCGTAAACGTTCGCCGAAACTTCACCTACTTCCGAATTGGGGTCAAAAGCAAATTTGACAATATCTCTCGCATCCGAACCGCTACCTAATGTTCCCACAGAGAAATCATTCGCTTTTAAAGCACCAGAGTTCTCAATCGTTAAAGTACCGCTTTGAGCAACGGCCGCTTGCATAGCCTCTAATGTTCGATTGTTAGAAACAAAGGTATTCGCCTCTTCAAATACCGCACTGATGGTCTCTTCACTAGGATTGACCGCTTGGCCAATAATAGCTACTTTGACACGTTCCGTTGTTTCTTTGGAACGGCTAATGGGCTTAATTAAGTGGACGCCGTAAGCCGTTCTCGCCTTGTATAGCTGACCGATATTACCGTTAAGCATCACATCTTGATATTCGGGGACAAACTGGTTGACGGGAATTTTTTCGTATAAACCACCTTTAGAGGCACTACCTTGGTCTTGGCTAAATTCTTTGGCCAATTCTTCGAAGTCACCGCCCGCTTCAATCACCCCTTTCAAACTGTCAATTTTAGCGTCCGCTGCCGCGAAGCTAGCTTCATCGGTGGCGTTAATCAAGATGTGACGAGTCGTGGAAGAATCCGCCATTTCTTGCTTTTCTAACACCTTTAAAATCTGGTAAGTATTGCCTTCCAAATAAGGGCCGTACACCTTTCCTACGGACGTATTGTAAACACCTTCTTGAATAGAAAGCGGTAATCCGTCTTTATCAATCCACTGTGGGTTAATGGCGCCGTAGTTGTTTTCTACAAAAATCGTATCGTTGTCTGTAGATTCAAACTCACTAATCAAATCCGTTAGCGCATTACGATAACTAGCAGAATCTTCGGGCGTAGCGATGACGTCATATACCACGTAATCTACTCTACGCGTTTCTTCGTCTTGCATATAAGTGCCTTTGTTGGCCGCCAAGTAGTTGGAATAATCGCTATCGGATAGAGTTACTTCGCTATCGTCCACTTCCGTGAAAGGAACTTTAACGAAATCAAAGGCAATTCGTTGGGTTTGGTCACCGTAGGTTTGCTCAACCATCCAGGTAGGTGTATAGAGTGCTTTGGAAACCATATTATTAATTTTCCCTTGCAATCGGTCTTTGATGATTTCCTTTTCTTGGTGTCTCCAAAATCGCTTGTATTCTGGAGTCATAGTATTGCTTTGGATTTGCTGTTGTACTTGGTTCAAAGCGTTCACATCCACCATTCCCGTTTGTGGATTACGGAATCGGTTCATGATGACGGGGCTTTTATTAGCACCAAATTGTAAATCAATCAACTCATCTTTGCTCACTTGTAAACCCAAGGCTTCCGCTTGCTTCGAGACGATTGCTTCTTCTACGAAGTAATTCCACAATTGACTTCTTCTGAGAAAAACATCCGCAGAACTTCCTTGGTAGAGCATATTTTCTACACCTTGAAACTCGTTCCAATCGACCGTTTTCCCTTCAATTTTTCCCATGGCCAAGGAGGTAACTGCTCCCCCTCGATTACCCGCACTCGTCATATCCATAATGATGAACGCTGCTAATGCTAAACCAATGACGACGATTAATAGCCAGCTATTTTTTCGAATCGTTCCTATAAGTGCCATCTGTTTAATTCAATTTTTTTGTAGTGGAGTATAAAAAATACAGGTTTTATTTTTTGCACTCACCTAAGTGTAAAGTAAATCTGTTTCTCACGAAACTTTTGCCGTTTTAGCTTTTTTTAGTAAGTACTCAAAAGCGATATTTTAATTCTGCTTTATTAAGCGAGATTGAAATAACTATTTTCCCGTCTTTCAACGAGCATTTATTGAGCATTTACTTTTTTGTTCTCAAATTACTGATAACCAATGAGATAAAATCAGTAATTAAATTTTTAGGCTATCCTAAAATAGCCCATTTTTCAAAAGTGCTGCAAATTTACGCACAATGAAGGTAAATATCAATTTATTCCTATCAATCGACCAACTCCCGACAGGCTCGATACAAATCTTTCCAGTCTTTTCGGTCTTTCACTACCGTTTCTAAGTATTCTATCCAGACCGTTTTATCCTGTACGGGGTCTTTGATGATGGCGCCAGTAATGCCCGCCGCTAAATCAACTGCTTTCAATTCGCCGTCGCCAAAATGAGAAGCCAACGCTTGGCCACTGTTGATAACTGAAATCGCTTCGGCGGTACTGAGCGTACTGCTCGGAGATTTTAACTTGGTTCGATTATCCTCGGTCTTTCCAGTACGCAGTTCTCTAAAAATGGTTACTAAGCGTTGAATTTCTTTCACAGGGGTGGGCGCACTCGGCATTTCTAACGCCTTTCCCAATTTGTCCACTCGGTTTTTTACGATGTTCACTTCTTCTGCTAATTCAGTTGGCAAAGGTAAAACAACGGTATTGAAACGCCGTCGCAAGGCGCTTGACAACTCGTTAACCCCCTTGTCTCGGTCGTTGGCCGTTGCAATGACGTTAAAGCCTTTTTGTGCTTGTACTTCAGTGTTCAATTCGGGAATCGGTAGTGTTTTTTCCGATAATAAAGTGATAAGCGTATCCTGTACGTCCGACGGAATACGGGTCAACTCTTCAATGCGAGCCACTTTCCCCGTTTGCATGGCCGTCATCATCGGGCTGGGTACCAAAGCAGATTCGGTTGGGCCTTCGGCAATCAGTTTTGCGTAGTTCCAACCATATCGAAGGGATTCTTCGCTCATGCCGGCTGTACCCTGTACCAATAAAGTGGAATCTCCCGAGATAGCCGCCGCTAAATGTTCGGATACCCACGTTTTACCTGTTCCTGGAATCCCCATGAGCATCAAGGCTCGGTCGGTGACTAGGGTTGCTACGGCTACTTCCATCAATCGTCGGTTGCCGAAATACTTAGGCTCTATTTCCGTCCCATCTTCCAGCGTTCCGCCCATGATATAGGTGACCACTGCCCACGGGGACATCGCCCAGTTGGTAGGCACTTGGCGGTCGTCGATTTTTTTTAACGCTTTCAATTCTTTAGCGTATTGGTTTTCGGCGTGTTGTCGTAGAACCTTGCTCATGATTAGGTGGTTATTTGGTATTTGTTATTCGTTCAAATGTTGACGGCTGACTACCATCTCTGCGTGACGAGGACTTAGACGGCGTTGTTGTAAATTTCTTAGACAGGATTAACACGATTTACAGGATTGATACCGTTTATAAGTCATATCCTGTGAAGCTTGAAATCCGCTCGACTGCGCAGCGGGCGAGTCCTGTCTGAAAATATAAATTAATTCTGTCCGAGGACTTAGATTGTGATACAGGCAACCTCTTAGCCTTTCTGCCCCTCAACCTCTACACCTGCCAATTCCTCGAACATCTCCCGTCGAAAGCGCAGCACCGTCAAAAACTGCTGCAAATCTTTTTCCCAACCCGCCCAATTATAGCTGTCGCTCAACCAAAATTGACTTAGTTTCTTTTCTAAAATGGGCGGTATTGTGTAAGCTGCTTTTTTTACCAAAAGTCGATATTGATAGCCCGACCAAGAGTAGCTTACGTTTTCTTTAGTCCACGTTTTCAACTGATTCATTACTAGATTAACGAGGCGCTCTTCCCAGACGTACTGTTCTTTTTGTAATAATTGAATTAGTGGCGAATGTTCTTCGGGTAAAAAAGAAACGGCCCGCAGTTTTTCAGAAAGTACTGCATTAAAAACTTCATTGGAAAGACTATCCAAAATCGGTGAAATATCTAATTGTGTCCATTGCCGATGGGTATAATGTCGTAGCCAAAATCGCAGAATAGCTTCCTTCCAAGTATCATTATCGTGTAAATTAGCCGCTTGGGTTAACCCTTCCACTAACATCATCGTCCATTCACTTTGGGCAAAGAAGGTTAAGATTCCAGCAGGAGTTTTCTGCAGATACTGCTCCCAACGCTTGGGGGGGATAATAGCGACCATCTGGTACAACATCCCCGTAACTGCCCCACCTTTTTTCCACGTCTTCTTAGGCGAAATGCCATCTCTGATGAGGTCTTTATCTTTCGTATTAGGTAATTGGATAATTGGTTTTTCCCGTCCTTCTTCCGTTCGGCTCAATTGAATTGCCTTTTTAGCGGCTGTAAAAATTCTCTGTTGCAGTTGACTTTGGGGCAATTGGGCTAGTAGGGTAGCGGCTACCTTTCGCACCTCTTTTCGAGGAAAGTCTAGCGTTGCTTCCAGAAAAGGCTCATCCGAAGGAGACA
Source organism: Bacteroidota bacterium (assembly GCA_039024375.1). Classification (GTDB taxonomy): domain Bacteria; phylum Bacteroidota; class Bacteroidia; order Chitinophagales; family Saprospiraceae; genus JAFMDF01. The sequence continues at coordinate 20,529 of JBCCQK010000037.1, read as the reverse complement.
ATCCAATGGCTAGACATTTTATAAAAGCTGTTTTTTCCGATAATCCTTCCTCCGACCAAGTCGTCGCCAATAGTTGTAAACCTTCGGCGGGGTTGCGACAGCGCAATTCTTTCAACAGGCTAATCCGTTCGACCTTCGTACCGATTTCCCATTGGTCATCGGAAATATTCGGTATTAGTTTTTGCCAATTAGGGTTTAGTTGGGTTAACCACTTTCCCCGTTCGCCGATAATTGGACGAATTTGTTGCCAGAGTAATTCGTCTTTTACACATTTGTCCAAAAGGTCAGGCAAGGATTCAAAGGGAAGTCCCTTTTGATACAATTGCATGGTTTCCACAAACTCGGATAAAGCGGGTGCATAGATTCCCTTTAAAATGAGTTCAAGATGTTTAGCCGATTTTTGGCTACAACTATCAAGGATTTCCTCGGGGCTGTTGTCTATCGTTCTTCCTTCCCACTTTGTTGGTTCGTAGCCCGCTTTTTGTAAGGGGGCTTGTAAGGCTGCTGCTTCCAATATTACCTCCGTCATTTCTTTACTGGTGTCAATACCGTATTGCTCCAACGCCGATTTGGCAGCAGGCGAAAGGGTACTTCGTTCCGTCCCCAATAAAGCAAGTTTGACCAGTTCGTTCCAGCGCAAAATGAAAGGGTATTTATTTTTTGGTATAAAAAAAGACTTTGGCAAGCAAAGAAACTACTTATTTTTGTCTTTCCTTAGAATAGAAAGGGGTTTATGGAAAAGCTCTTTGTTCGATAGATTAGATTATAAATGATTGATGAATGATAAGTGATGAATGATATTAATAGGTAGTAAATTGAAAATAATTGTCTTGCGAAGTATGAAAGTTACTCTTGAAGAAATTCGGGCTTTCGTTATACTCAACATTTATCATTCATCAACCATCATTCATTGTGGTTAGAGACCATATAAAGGTAAAACTACACACATTATTAATAAAGATGGACCAACTAGCACAGCACATCGAAAGTATCGTTTTTGTTTCCGAATCGCCGATTTCTTTCAAAGAAATCAAAGGCTGTTTGGAAGAAACATTTGAAACAAAATTTAAAAAAGCTGCTTTAGAAAAAGCTATTGAAGAATTGAAGGAAAAATACCAAGCGGAACATTTTTCTTTTGAGTTTTTAGAAATTGCCAATGGCTACCAATTTCTCACTAAACCTGCCTTTCATAACTCGGTTGGAACGTTGTTGCGGCAAAATAATAAGCGTCGTTTGTCAAAGGCAGCGTTGGAAACCTTGTCTATCATCGCCTACAAACAACCGGTGACTAAAAGCGAAATGGAAAAAATTAGAGGCGTTAGCTGTGATTACTCCGTACAGAAATTATTGGAAAAAGAATTGGTCGCCATTACGGGCCGAAGCGATGCGCCTGGAAGACCCTTACTATACGGTACAAGTGAAAAGTTTATGGATTATTTTGGTTTGAAAAGTTTAGAGGATATGCCCAAACCAAAAGATTTTAAAGAACCCGATAACGAAATTGGCGAACAGGCCCCCATAGAAGAAACAATGGCAGATAGTCCCCAAGAAGTTGCAGAAATTACCATTGATATACCGCCAACAGCTAGTAGCAGGCAGGCAGAACCATTTACCTCAGCACCTGAAGATGATATTAGGTAATAAAGTTAGAAAATAGGGTATAGGAAATTGTGTGTCAAAAAAAACTAGAAACTGGGTGGGGCGATTTTTATTCGCTCTTTTATCGATTGAACTAAGGCGGGAGAAACGGTGCGGCGTTGAACGCGACTTTTGACAAATTCTCTAAAAGACTTTTCTTTATGAAGCAATTCCATGTAGGCGGGATTGGACTTTATCTCTCTTAATAATTCTCTTTCCGCTTCTTTGGTCAGTGCATTATCCAAGTACATCGTGACCTTTTTGACTAACTCTTTATAATCCTTTGAATTCTTCATTTTTGAATGTTTTAAAAAGTACGCCACGGTAGTTGACAACAGCATTTGGTGAGAAAATATAAGGGATAACGCCAACCCGTCGCCTTAAAAGACGCTATCCCTTTTACTTTCGGGACAAAAAACGAGCATTTGACGTTAGTAACCATCATATTTTGACAGAAAGAACCCCAAGCAGGCGAAAATTTTCAATTATCTATCAACCACCATGTATAATATTCGAAGTCAAAAGGAGTGATTTCCTCTTGTCGCAGTTATTGTTGCTGTTTCAAATATCTTATCATGCTAAATAGAATAATTGGAACCCCTAGTGGGAAAAGATTTTTCGCTTACTTGGGGTGCTGAAGTGCTTACCGAAGTAGCGTAGTGAATAAAATTTTTAAGAAAATAAATAGTGGATGATAAGAGAAATATAAAATTTAAAATGCAAAATTTAAAATCTAAAAGTACTGAAAATTAGTAACTTACACTTTAAGAGTAGCACGGGTTAATTTTAAGTTTCTTAATTGATAAATTTCCTTCTTGAGAAAATCATTTATCATTCATCACCCATCATTCATATTTATTTCGAACGTTTGTCTTTGTAGCCGTATTGAGCGGCGTACGAAGCCAATTTTTCTTTCAACATATTTCGAGAACGGAATAGGCGTGACCGTACGGTACCAATAGGCACGTCGATAATCTTAGAAATCTCCTCGTAGGAAAATCCTTCAATATCACATAAAAGTATAACCGTTCGGAAGTCAACGGGTAGCGAATTAATCGCAGTGGTTACCTCATCACCCATCATCTTGTCAAACATCTCTGTTCGCAAATCGTCGTAAGAAGAAAAGCTGCTACCTTGTTCCTCGTTGTGGTGAATTAGGACTTCTTCGTAATCTACTCGTGCGGGGCGCTTGTTTTTTTTGCGATAATCGTTGATGAACGCATTTTTTAGAATACGAAACAACCACGCCTTCGCATTAGTGCCCACTTCATAATGGTCAATAAATCGGAAAGCCTTCATGTAGGCCTCCTGTACCAAATCGTTGGCATCCGCCTCATTGTAAGTGAGGTGGTAAGCAAAATTATACAAAGCGTCTATTTGAGGCAAGAACTCCTCATTAAACACCTTCTCTTTTGCTATTTTTCTGGTATTGTCGGCCATAAGTACCATAATAATAGAAATTTTTTGAGTATTGTTTTGCACAATTACTCGTGAAATAGGATTTATTTTCGGTATGTCGCTTCCACCAACTACTACTTTTTTTGAAAAGTTCCTCAAATAATAAAATTTATTTTTAAATATAGAAACTTTTAAAATTTGTTTGCGTTTTTTGTTACAGCTAAATTGTTTATAGGTTTTTAATTGGGGATCACCAGGTGTGGTCCCTCGTTTTTTCTCCTTATCAAGTACTCCCCCTTATTTCACTACCTTTCCTTCAATTCCTTTTAAAATTCTTTGACAAAAAACTAAAATTTACCATCGAACATTTTTTGAACTGCTCTAGTTACAGGGTTAACCCCAAAGTGCTTATTTTCAAAATAGGTAGCGAGCGAGATTACTGCTATTTTAAATTGTTTAGAATTATTCTAAATAAAAACAAAACCAATTCGTTATTAGCTTTTGCCTATTTTCTAACATCAAAAGGTTTTATATCTTTACACCGATTTTATAAGAAAAAATAGGTGTAATCGCTTTATCTTTAGGCTAAAGCAAAATCATAAAGTTTTGAAAAACAGTTTTTTATACACTTTTCTCGTTGCGTTGTTCCTTTTAACCTCGAACGACGCTTTTGCTGCTGATTCTGCTAGTGGAAGCAGCATCCTCAACCTTGCGCTTTGGGGCACAGCCATCTTGATAATCTTTTTCTTGATAATTCAAGTCTCGGACAATTTAATTCGAATCGAAGCGAAGGAATCTGGCCTAGATGCGGAGCAACAACAACAATTGTCCGTTGTACCGACTGGTGGCGGATTGTTTCGCAAGAAAGTACCTGAATATGTCAAGAGTGGCTCTTTCCATTCTTTGAAGGCAGGACACAACATTAAGTTGGAGGGAAAAGCAGAAGAAACGTTGAAAGCGGTAAATGTGACTACTTTTGCTCTTCAACCCCAAAATTTTGTTGGAATATCCCCAATTCCTAAAGTGACAGTTGCGGTAGGAGACGAAGTGCAAGCAGGAGATATTATTTGTTTTGACAAAAAGAGACCAGACATAAAATACGTTGCTCCCGTTAGTGGGGAAATTGTGGCGGTGAACCGAGGTGCTAAGCGTTCGATTAAAGAAATCGTTATACTTGCTGATAAAGAAATTAAATACAAATCTTTCACGCTCGTTGATTTGGCAACTGCCAGTCGAGAAGATTTAGTTAGCTTTTTGATGGAGAGCGGTGCTTGGACACTGATTCGTCAGCGCCCCTTCCACATTGTTCCTGATGCGGCGGACGTACCCAAGGGCATTTTTATATCGACGTTTGATACGGCCCCTTTGGCTCCAAATCTGGATTTTGTAGTTAAAGGTAAAGGAATCGCTTTTCAGAAAGGACTGGACGTGTTGGCTAAATTGACTTCTGGTGCAGTGCATTTGGGCTTGAATGCTAATGGTGATGCTGCTCCTTCCGCTATCTTTACGGGAGCGACGGGTGTTCACAAGCACTGGTTTCAAGGGAAGCACCCTGCTGGGAATGTAGGTATTCAAATTCATCATGTCAGTCCGATTGCTGGAAATGACAAAGTTTGGACACTTGGCGTGCAAGAAGTCATTACTATTGGGACTTTGTTTTTAGAAGGAAAGTATGACGCATCTAGAGTTGTTGCTATTACGGGGGCAGAAATGAACGACCCCGCATACGTTAGTACTCATCTAGGAGCAAATGTGGGTGACTTGGTTGGTGCCTTAGAGGGAAATGTTCGGTTAATTTCTGGTGATGTGCTTTCTGGAAAAGAAAAATCTAAAGAAGAATTTTTAGATTTTGAAGCTGACCAAGTAACGACCATCAAGGAAGGAGATGATTATGAGATGTTTGGCTGGTTAGCACCAACTGCTGCTCGGCCAAGTGTGTCGCAAACGTTTTTATCTGGTCTGATGGATATCACTTACGAAGCTAACACCAATACTCACGGAGAGAAAAGGGCTTTCGTTGTAACAGGACAATACGAAAAAGTGCTGCCGATGGATATTTATCCACAACATTTGATGAAGGCTATTCTAGTCAACGATTTTGAAAAAATGGAAGGATTAGGCATCAACGAATTGATTGAAGAAGACGTGGCCCTTTGCGAATTTGCTTGTACTTCTAAGCAACCGCTACAACAAATTTTACGGACAGGATTAGAAGTGATGCGCGAACAAGCATAGATACGTTAATCCTTGGTTGATTTTAGAATTATATTATTCGATTAAATAAAGATTGCAATAATTAATCATGAATTTATTAGATACTCTTAAAAGCATTGAACCAGACAAGAAGAAATCCCCCTTCTTGCACACTTTATATGATGGTTTTTTCACTTTTGCCTACGCTCCCAATTCGGTTGCAAAAGGTGGAACGCACATCAAAGACGGAATTGATTTGAAGCGAACGATGGTACTCGTTGTGTTAGCCATGCAGTTGTGCTATTTGTTTGGAACTATCAATATTGGCCATCAGCATTTTGCCGCCTTAGGTTTGTATCCTGGTTTTGTACAGGGTTTACATCTAAAACTAGCCTACGGATTGGTGAAAATCATTCCTATTTTTGTTGTGACACACGTTGTTGGCCTAGGCATCGAGTTCTGGTACGCCGCCAAAAAGGGACACGCCATTGAGGAAGGCTTCCTAGTGTCGGGAGCGCTGATTCCATTGATAATGCCTCCAGACATTCCGCTATTATGGTTAGCCTTGGCCGTAGCTTTCGCCGTTATCATTGGCAAGGAAGCCTTTGGGGGAACAGGTATGAATATTTTGAATATTGCCCTGTTAGCACGGGTATTTATCTTCTTTGCCTACCCCACGACCATTTCAGGTGACGAAGTATGGGTTGCTGGATTAAGTACACCTGCTGCGGGTGCGGCGGTTGAGTACGGCGCTATTTTCACTGGCTTCTTCAATCCACTGTTCGAAACTCTAGGTTTTACCAGTTTGTTTAACCCATCCGCAACCGTTGTTGATGGTTATACGGCTGCTACACCTTTGAGTCTTGCGTACCAAGGTGGCTGGGAAAATGTAACTAGGGTTTACTCCGAATCCCAAATGTGGTGGGGAGCCATTCCCGGTTCTATTGGTGAATCTTGTAAGCCGTTGATTTTAGCAGGTGCAGCTATTCTGATTGCAACGGGTATTGGTAGCTGGAGAATCATGTTGTCCTGTTTCGTAGGGGCAGCAGTGATGGCTATGCTGTTAAATGTTTGGGATGCTACACCTTTTATGAGTGTACCTTGGTACTACCAATTTTGGATGGGAAGTTTCTTTTTTGCGATGGCTTTCATGGCAACGGACCCTGTGACAGCGGCTTCTACGAATCGTGGAAAAATCATTTACGGTTTCTTAATTGGGTTTGTCGGAATGATTATTCGAGTTTTGAACCCCGCCTACCCCGAAGGTTGGATGTTGGCTATCTTGTTTATGAATGTTTTTGCCCCACTGATTGACCACTATGTCTTAGAGGCAAACATTAACAGAAGAATGAAGCGTGCTAAAGTTGTTGCTTGATAGAGCGCAACACCTTAATATATAATTATGGTCAAGTACACTCTAAGCGGGATTAAGCGCAATCACTTTTTTTCTTTTATGTAAAGTGTAATTGGCTCCAAAAAAAATAATATGGAAAGTACAAAATATGTAGTTGGTTTTACTCTAGCGATGACCATTTTGGTAGCTTTAGTATTATCCAGTCTATTTTATGGAACGAAGGGACAAGTAGCCCAGAACGAAGATGTTTTCAATAAGCGGGCAATTCTATCTGCTATTCAAAATAAGTTAGATAAGCCTGTAGGTGATTTTAGCGACGAGGAAGTACTAGCACTTTTCGACCAGAAAATGGAGCAAATCACCTTAGATATGGACGGTGAAGCAGTAGAGGGTTTAATGGCGGAAGATGTGGATATGGCACAAGAGGCGAAAAAAGCACCCGTCGATAGAGTGCTACCCTTGTTCGTTTACAATGGAAATGGAGAGAAGACCTACATCGTTTCCGTTCGAGGAAGTGGTTTATGGGATGCTATCTGGGGTAATATTGCTTTACAAAGTGATTTTAATACCGTTGTTGGTGCAGCTTTCGACCACGCTGGGGAGACACCTGGGCTAGGTGCAGAGATAAAGGATAATCCTGGCTTTTCTAAGCAATTCACTGGAAAAAAGATTTACAAAGATGGAGAGTATGTTTCCATTAACGTAAGCAAATCGGGCGTTAAGGACCTATATTACGATGTAGATGGTATTTCTGGTGCTACGGTGACGGCGGATGGTGTAGGCGAAATGCTTTACCGAGGAATTAAGTATTACGAGCCTTATTTCGAGAAGGTAAGAGGATAAAATCTTAGAAACGATATTGATTGCTATCAATCGCTAATATAAGCAAACATTTAAAATTAATCACAATGGCTGAAGCAACAACAGCTCCCGTAGTAAAAGAAAAAGAGCCGCTCTTTGGGAAAAAAGAACGGAAATTAATTACTGACCCTTTGACGGACAATAACCCGATTACGATTCAAGTATTGGGAATTTGTTCGGCATTAGCAGTTACTTCTTTGGTATTACCCTCCGTCGTTATTTCCGTTGCGGTAGTATTCGTATGTGCTTTTTCTAGTTTATTCACTTCATTATTGCGAAACAAGATTCCGAAGTCCGTTCGGATGATTGTTCAATTGGTGATTATTGCAACTCTAGTAACCATCGTAGAGATGGTACTAAAATACTTTAGTTACCCTGTCTATCGACAGTTGACCGTTTATATCGGTTTGATTATTACCAATTGTATTGTCATGGGACGATTAGAAGCGTTTGCAATGGCTAATAAGCCTTGGCGCTCTTTTTTAGACGGTATCGGAAATGGACTGGGGTATGGTTTTATCCTTATAGCAGTGGCTTTGGTGAGAGAGTTGTTTGGAAAAGGAAGTTTGTTTGCGGGGAGTATTGCCGAAATAAAGTTAATTGGTGCGAGTCCCGAGTATCTCATCAATACGGCAGCAGACGGTTCTTGGTTTGCGTGGTATGCCAATAATAACCTAATGGTATTACCCGTAGCTGCTATGTTTATCATTGGTATTTTTATCTGGATTCAGCGAACGAGAAATACGGAGTTAGTCGATATTTCGTAGGTGTATCCTTAAATTATTACTGACATAACTTTTACGGACGATTGCCAACAAAAAAGACAGTCGTCTCATTTAAAGAATAGTAGCGCAAGGCTAGGAAAACGAAGTGTTTCTTTGTGAAGCTAAAGTGCTACACCAATCCATTAACAATGGAATTAGTTAATATTTTTATAAAAGCTGCATTCGTAGAAAATCTTATTTTAGCTTATTTCTTGGGAATGTGCTCATTTCTGGCGGTTTCTAAGACGGTTAAAACTGCTTTTGGACTTGGCTTAGCCGTCATTTTTGTATTAGGCATAACGATGCCCATCAACTGGTTAATCAACGAAAAGCTACTATCGGCCTCTGGTCCATTAGGTTATGATTTCTCGTTTCTACGATTTATTCTGTTCATCGCCGTTATTGCGTCAATGGTACAGTTAGTAGAAATGGTTATTGAAAAAGTATCGCCCGCATTGTATAACTCCTTAGGTATTTTCTTACCATTAATTACGGTCAACTGTGCCATTTTGGGTGGTTCTCTTTTTATGGTAACTAGAGAGTATAACTTTAGCGAATCCGTTGCTTTTGGTTTGGGTGGAGGTTTCGGTTGGTTTCTAGCGATTATTGCACTGGCGGCTATCCGAGAAAAGATTCGCTACTCTAATGTTCCTCCTGCTTTGAGAGGTTTGGGGATGGCTTTTATCCTAACGGGACTAATGGGCATTGCCTTCATGAGTTTGTTAGGCATCGACCCTGCTGCTTTGACGGGTAACTAAAAAAAATGACATTTTCTGTAAATATTTAATCGCAAACAACCGTAAAAGATATTAAAACTTTTGCTGTTGTCTTTGCTAAATTTTCAAGAAACATGATTACAAATATATTGGTAGCTATTGTGATTTTCAGTGCAGTAATTATTGCACTAGCCTTTATGCTTATCGGAGCTAGAAAGCGCCTAGTTCCACAGGGCGAAGTGAAAATCATTGTGAATGGCGATGAAGAGAATCCACTTTTGGTAAGTCCAGGCTCTACTTTACTAGGGGCGCTATCTGATAAGAACGTCTTTTTACCTTCTGCTTGTGGAGGTGGTGGTACTTGTGCCATGTGTGAGTGTCACGTACACGAAGGTGGTGGAGACGTATTACCGACGGAGATGAACCACTTGACCCGAAAGGAAGCTGCCGAAAATAAGCGGTTGGCTTGTCAAGTCAAGGTGAGACAGGACATGAAAATTAGCGTTCCCGAAGAGGTATTCGGTATCAAGAAGTGGGAATGTACGGTTCGGTCTAACTACAATGTCGCTTCTTTCATTAAGGAGTTCGTGGTGGAACTGCCCGAGGGAGAAATTTTGGATTTCCAATCTGGTGGTTACATTCAAATCGACGTACCTAAAGTAGAAGTGGACTACAAAGATTTCGATATTGCACCCAATCCGAACGACCCTGCAGGACCAGATAAGTTCAAGAGTGAATGGGATAAGTTCAAGTTGTGGGGACTGAAGATGAAGAACGATGAGGAGCAGTTCCGTGCTTACTCTATGGCTAATCACCCTGCGGAAGGAAATATTGTGATGTTGAATATTCGTATTGCTACGCCACCTTTTGATAGAAAAGCGGGTGGTTGGATGAACGTAAACCCAGGCGTTTGTTCCTCTTACGTATTTTCTAAAAAGCCGAGTGATAAGATTACGATTTCTGGGCCTTACGGTGAATTCTTTATTAAGAATACTAAGAAAGAAATGGTATATATCGGTGGTGGTGCGGGAATGGCACCATTACGGTCGCACTTGTTTCACTTGTTCCATACGTTGAAAACAACGGACCGAAAAGTATCTTTCTGGTACGGTGGTCGAACTCGACGAGAGCTGTTCTACATTGACGAGTTCAGAGCAATTGAGAAAGAGTTTCCGAACTTCAAGTTCCACGTTGCTTTGGATAATCCACTACCCGAAGATAACTGGACGGTGAAAGAAAATATTGACGACCCGAACGGTGATGGTTTTAAGGGATACGTAATGAGTGTTTGTTACGATAAGTATTTGAAAGACCACCCAGAGCCAGAAGAAATTGAATACTACTTCTGTGGACCTCCAATGATGAATGCTTCGGTTATTCGGACATTGGATAATTTGGGTGTACCCGACGAGAACATTGCATTTGACGATTTTGGTGGGTAATGTTCATTGATTCTTCGTTGAATCAAAAAGGGCTAGAAGTCATCAACTTCTAGCCCTTTTCTTATTTTATGGTAGATGTGCTCATTATTCGCTTTTTACCACGAAGGAATGGAGTCCATAGAGCATACAAAATTCTTTTTCGAGCGCAGTTTTGACAAAGGCTTTTGCAACTTCTACCTATTTTATCATCAAGCCATCATTACTAAATACTCCGCAGTCCTACGTATTTAGCTTCTAACATATCAAGGCCTTTTACACAGTTCTATCGGCTTTGATGATTTTCTATACAACCTCTAGCAGTGAATTATTCAAAGCTACGCTCGCAAAAACTTTGTGCACTCTATGTCCTCTACACCTTTGTGGTAAAAAAAACACGAAACGGTAAACGGCTACTTCTTCCCCAATCGCACTCTAGGGTCTGCCACCACGTACAAAATATCCGCAATTAGTAAACCAATCATCGTCAGAACAGCCGAAATCATTAGGATGGCATAAACGACTGGCCAGTCGGTGGACTGGATAGATTTTAAAAGTAGCCAACCCATTCCCGTAATATTAAAAATAATTTCAACGATAACGCTACCCGAAAAGGCAGCGGGAAAGACGCTACCAAATAGCGTAATTAGAGGGAATAGAGCGTTTTTGAAGGCGTGCTTCCAGACAACGTTCTTTTCTGGCAGCCCTTTCGCACGAGCCGTTCGAATGAAGTCTGCTTGCAAAGTCTCTATCATACTACTTCTAACTTGACGAGTCATGAACGCCAACGCACCGTAGGTCACACAAGCGATGGGGAGTATTAATCGAGCGATATTTTCCCCCATCGAATCGGACGCCGAAAAATTGATGGATGGGAAAATTTTCATACCGTATTCGGGCGTTGTAAAGAAATTGACTAGCATAGTTCCAACCCAAAAAACGGGTAGAGAATAGAGCAGTAATAGGCTACCTGAGATGAATTTATCCACTTTGGAACCTTTATTGACGGCAGAATAAACGCCTAATGGAATGGACAGTAAATAAGCAATAATAATAGCAGGAATATTAATGTAGAGTGTCCAAGGAAGTTTATCCAATATGACGTCGGCGACGGGTTGGTAATTGCTGTGGGAAATACCAAAGTCACCCGTCAGAAAATTGGTTATCCAAAAGTGATATTGATTGTCAAAGCCGTACCAGTTGATAGACGGAAACCATAATAAATGTGGAGTTGCTTGCTCTTTGACACTAGTGTAGGCTTTGGTAAGGCTAGCAATTCTGGGAGTCAACTGGGCTAAGGAGGCGCCTTGAACTTCTTTCTCTAATTTTTTTAACTGGCTACTAATCGCTTTGTCTTTTGATTTGACAACCATTTGGCTAACGGCCTTTTGCATAGAAGTCAATCCTTTGCTACTTACTGTTTCTCCCAAATGGGATAACTCCTTTTCCAATTGTAGTAATTCTTGGTAGTACTGGTTGATTTGCGGCCAGTTGCCGTATTGTCCAACTAGTCCAGTAAGTGCATTGCGGCGCTCCTCTCTGAATACTTTATATAAGGTATCGGGATGAGCGGTGGTGGAAAAAGTAAAGTAGAAAATCGGTTTATCGTAGCCTTTTTCTCTCGCTTCTGCCTTGCATACTTCCAATTCTGGCCCATTGGGGGCGCTTTCGCAACGTAGGTATTCTCCAGCAGCTTTGCTTAGAAAAAAAATAATCAGCGAGATGAAGAAAAACGTAGGGACGAAGTATAGAATTCGTTTGAAAATATATGGCAGCATACCTAAATCTATTTTGGACTCATAAAATTAATTCTTCGTCGTATTTTCGACCAAAGGTTTCTCCTAAGCTTACTAACAAAAAGCCTGTTTTTTGTTCGGCACAACGTTGCTCGATAAGGTCAAAAGCGGCCTTGGTATTACCTTCATCCAAATGACTAAATGGTTCGTCTAAGAGCAGAAAATCGAATGGCTGGCAAAGGGCACGAATAATGGCAATTCGTTGGCGTTGCCCATAGGAAAGTGTGTCGCAGCGTTGGTTAAGAAGCTGCTGTACGTCTAAACGCTTCGCCATTACTTGTATATCACTTTCCGATTGAGTTCCATGTAAACGGGCTTTCAATTGAATATTCTCCATTGCACTCAACTTGGGGAATAGACGCAAATCTTGAAAAACGATGGCCAAATTGTCTTTACGTAAATCCGCCCACTTTTCTACCGAAAAGCTATTGATGGGTTGCTCATTGAGTTCAACGGCTCCTGAAAAGTCTTTACGTAACCCGTAGAGAATGTGTAGAAAAGTGGACTTTCCCTTACCCGAGGGCGCTGAAATTAAATACTTCTTACCTTTTTCTAAAGTGCAATTCGTTTCCCAAATATCTGATGTGTGTGTTCTGGGTTGTTCTCGAAGCGGATAGGGAAGTATGTTTTGTAAGGAATAGTACATAATTAATTTGTATCTGGGGTAATGGCGACGAAGCCATAAATAATCAAAAAAGTCAGACTACCTACTTGATAATTCAACGGGGCATCGAACAAAAAGATGAGCAGATAGAACGTTAAAAATGCAAAACTAAAACCTTTAAATAGGCTATTTTTTTCTTTGTATAAATGATAAACTGGATAAAGAAGCAACATTAAAAAAGCTAGGAAAGCCAGTAGACCCGCTGCCGTCCAAAAATACAAAAATTGACTCTGTGTATTTACGGGAAAGCCTAAACCATCTTTTTGATAAACGTCAGCCATGGCCGTTTGGTAATTACCAATACCTGTTCCCAAAATAGGATTTTCACAAATCAATGCCCAACTATTTTTCCAAGAAAGCCATCGACGCAAGCTCGTAAAGTGGGTATAATCGTAGTTTCGGAAAGTACCATCTCGGAAAGTTCCAATTTCCCACAACATTTGGTCGTAGCGCATTTTTACTGCTGGAACGTAATCGTAAGCTAATTTGGGGAAGGCAATTATCACCATTAAGATAGTAGAAATAAGTATTCCATAAGCTAATAAGGAACGGGAATACTTTTTAACCAAGAAGAAGAAATAGTAAACTAACCAAACGGCACTGGCTAGCAAAAAGCTAATCTGAGCACCTCTAGCTCCTAAGATAAGTAACGTAGTTAGTAATATACCGAGTATAATTAATTGGGGAATTGAAAATTTTTGTCGCAATCCCATCCATAGCTGTAAGAAGAAACTAACGGCAATTAAATAGCTAAATTGTAGGCGGTCAATAAATGGACTATACGCTCCGAAAGCGTAGGTCTTTTGGTGTTGAATATAATCTTTTAGGATAGGTAAATTAGCCGTAATATTTTTAGTAATTTCACTTGGCAATAGAAATAGAATTAGAGTAAGTAAAGCCGCTAGGGTAGTGGAAGCAACCAAAATTTTTAGATAAAAAGAAAAACGCTTCCGAATAACTGTTTGTCCCTGCCAGAAGATTAGTGGAATAGCCAATAGTTTACTGTAGCTAATTAGTGTCTTCCAGCCTTCTTTCAGATTAGTCGTGTAGAAAAGACTAAGGCCAAGAACACAAAAAAGTATAACGGGGATAGCTAATAGGATGGATGGAAATGGAGCGGATTGTTTACTAACTAAGCGATAGGTGACAATGAGCAATAATCCTACGAATGCAATAGATACTATTGCTTTTGAAACAGGTAAGCCAACGAGTAGTAGGCAGAAAGTCCAGTGAAAAAATAAAGGTTGCTTAGTGGAAAATTGCAAATTTGGGTGGTTGATTTCAAAGTACACCCCAAAAATAAGGCTTCGATTGGTTACTGCCCAATAATCGCCTTCTTTCCAACCGCCATTTTGATGATTTCCCAGTAACCATTTTCTAGTAACCCTTCTTTGTAAAAACCTCTTTCTCTTAACAAACGGTGCATTTGGGGAAGATTATACGGTGGAACACTCATTAACAGATGATGCTCAACGTGATAGTTGACGTAATGAGGGGCAAACAAAATCCTTTCCCACCAGTTGGCGTAGGTAGTTCGGGTGTTTCGTAAGCTATCTTCCGTATCGGCAACCATGGCGTGTTCGGCCATTGAGCGAATCCTGATAGAAAAATTGAACGTAGTCAATAAAGCGCCAATCCATAACAAATAGAGCCAAGGGGAAGCGAATATTGTTAGGATGGTCAAAAGAATTAACTGGGCCGTGATGGGACCGGCTAAATTGCGAAGAGCCGCTTGAAAAAATGATGCCCATGTACGCTCTTGTTGACTTAACCGTTGAATATCCCGACTCAGACTGTATTTTAAATAACCTAAGTGCATACTGATAAGTCCCAATTGAGATTTAATGCCCGTTGCTCCCGCCAGGTCTCGTCCAATTTTTCGCAGCATACTCGCTACCGTCGTTGGATAGCCTTTGGTCAGTGAAATATCGGGGTCTTCGACGGTACCCGTTGTTAAATGATGTTGAAGATGATAAGTTCGATATTTGAGCATATCGTTCATTATCATATAACTACCTAACCATTTCCCGACAAAATCATTAACTTTTTTATTAGTGAACAGTGCAAAATGTCCTGCGTCGTGCATGATAATGGAGCAAGCTAATTGTCGTCCGCCCATTATAAAAAGTGCTACTAAAATGACCAATGGGTGAGGAAATAAATAGACAGTTGCGAAAGTAGCGGCTATCCAAGTCCAAGTATGGAGTACCTCAAAAGCGGCTCGCCAGTCGTTTTTTTGAGTTAGCATCTTACGTTCTTGAGGAGAAAGGTACTTGGTGGCGATAGATGGAGACATAGCAAGAAAATAAATTTTGCGAAATAAAGGAATAGGTGGAAATATTTCCATCGTATTTCTTTTCTTTCTACTTATTTCGGATAGGCGAAAATCACTTTTTTAACAGTGCTGAATACGGTATAAAAATACCAAAAAAGTCAATAGTATCAAATATTGTTTTGCAAAGACTACAAATCGGTACTTAACGTAAAAGATACAATAAGTCAGTAGCTTTTCTTTGTGTTTTATAGTAACTTTGCCTTTCCTTTTGAAAAAAGAACAATTTTTCCACCTTTTTAAATAGCATTGTATGAGTGACCAGCACGAACTGAAGACACTTTTTGACAATAAGGGGCAGTTGATTAGTCCCGTTTTACCAAGTGGCGTAAAGAATTTTTTAGTTGATATAGATGGCACCGTTTGCGATGATATTCCAAACGAAGAACCAGAAAGAATGAGTACTTGTTTACCTTATCCTGATGCTTTAGACATCATCAATAAATGGTACGACGAGGGGCATATTATTACTTTCTTTACGTCTAGAACCGAAGAACATCGAGAAGTGACGGAAAAGTGGTTGAAGAAGCACGATTTCAAATATCACGGTTTGTTGATGGGCAAACCGAGAGGTGGAAACTATCACTGGATTGACAACCACATCGTCAAAGCGACTCGTTTTAAGGGTAAGTTTACTGATTTAGTCGTAAAAACGAAAGAAATTGAGGTCTTTAAATCAATGGAGTAGTCATCAACAAAATAGAAACGCATAAGTCAATTTTTTAAAATTTGACGTATCTTTTTCGATAAAAATGGGTTAGTAGTGGAGGCTACTAACCCGTTCTTATTTTGGGAAGATGGTCCATTTTGTTAAGCAAATGTCAAAGCGGTCAATCTCCATTGCTATTATTTAGTAAAACAAACAACTTGAAAAATTATTTTCTACTATTAGTAGTTTTTCTAAATTCTCTTGGGTAAAGTGCCTCAAAATAAAGGTCTATTAACAACTTATGAAAAATAACCTTCTTTTACTTCTTTTTACTTTAGTTAGTCCCGCCATTTGGGCCATTGATGATTACGAAATCACCGTTCTAATTAGCAATTATGAGCAAGATAAACTGCTATTGGCGCATAACGTGGGGAGTACTATTTTTGTAGATGATACGGTGTCAGTTAACCAAAATGGTACTTTTACATTTGAAGCCAAAAAGGATTTGGCGGCGGGGATTTATTTGTTAGTAATGCCCCCCGAAAATGAGTTCATTGAAGTATTTTTAACGGAAACAGACCGCCAATTTAGCGTAGCGTTTGATGCGACCACGCTTGCCGAAAATGCAGTATTCGAAAATGCGCCCGATAATAGTTTATTCTACGAATATCTGGAATTTATGCGAATTACTCGACCCAAAATGGAAAAGCTTATTCAGACCATTCAAGAGGGAAGAGCAGCGAACGTTAATGTGGACGCCGAAGAAAAGGCATTGAAAACGCTCGAACAAGAATTGGCCGGTTTTAAAAAAAATATCATTGACAAGCATCCCGAAAAGCTGACGACGACTATTCTAAAGTCTAGTCAGCAGATAGATATACCTGCTTTCGAAGGAGACGAGATGGAGGTTCGTCTATTAGAATACGTCTATCGAAAAAACCATTATTTTGACCCTATTCGTCACGATAAACGTTTTTTTAGGTCGAAGATTTGCTACGATATGATTACTTTTTATATGGATAATTTGACGGTTCCACAGCCCGATTCGGTTATTCAATCCGTATATGAAGTATTGCAATTAGTAGCACCCGATACCGTCGCTTTCAAAAGTTATTTCTATCAGTATCTCAATAAATACTACGGTTCGGACTTAATGGGAATGGATGCCGTTTTTGTTCACATGGTAAAGGAATATACCTTGAAGGGCAAAACGGATTTTATCTCCGAAGAGTCCCGAGCAAAAATAACCCAAGAGGCGTTGCTATGGGATAAGACATTGATTGGTCGTACTGCACCCAATTTGGAACATTATTTACTGGATATTGAAAAAAGTATTCCTTTGAAAGACGCAGAAGACGAAAATCGACGTTTTGCTTTAGCAGGCCAGACGGATTTGAATAGCGTCTCAAAACCTTACACGGTTGTCGTCTTTTGGGCGCCCGACTGTAGTCATTGCAAAGAGTCAATGCCCCACATTGTAGATTTTTATGAGCACCATCAAACGGAAGTAGAAGTCTTTGCGGTTTGCCATACGGATTTTAGACAGTTTGGTGATTGTGCTCAAAAATTGCAAGATTATAACGCTACAAAATGGATAAATACGGTGGACCCGTATTATAAATATATCAAAGACTATCATATCGAAACCACTCCTTTAATTTTGGTGTTAGATGCCAATAAAAAAGTGGTATATAAAAGAATTGGCGCCGAACAGTTGGAACTGGCGCTTGAGCAGATGAAAAAAAGAAGTAAATAGATTTTCGCAAAATGTAAAATATCGACTTTCGATGTATTAAGTCTCCAGACTTGATACACGGCTATCCGCAGGTCTCCAGACCTGCATCGAAAACTTGCAGTAGAATCTCAAAATCGACTTATATGAATCAACTAACTAAAATCACCAATTTGTTTTTATTCGTTGCGATTGTCATGTTTACATCGTGCGCACAGAAGAACGTAGCGCCCGTTGTAGAACAACAAATTAGCGAAGCAGCCCCCAAAAAAGTCTCCAAATCAGGGATGACTTTTGACAATGCAAAAATTGATATTGGGACCATTAAAAGAGGAGAAACGAAGGAAATTGAATACACCTTCACTAATACGGGAGAGGAAGACTTGGCCATTTCTCAAGTGTCAACTTGCGACTGTACGGAAGTATTGAAGCGACCCTATCTACCCGTTAAGCCCGGTGCTACGGGGACCATAAAAGTTAAATTTGACAGCAGTAAAAAGGAAGACGAGGAACCTGTCGAAATTGACATCTGGCTAGAAAAGGAAGACCCCAAAACGGGGATGCCCGTACTAGAACGAATAGAATACATCTTTAAATTTGAATCATGACGTTACTAGTTATTCGTTATTGGTTATTCGTTGTTCGAGTGCCTGTAACGAATAACCAATAACAAATAACGAATAACCAACATGGATATTTTAGAAAGAATTGTTGCGTGGAAACATATTGAAGTGGGCGGTCAAAAGCAGTTGGTTTCCTCACGAAGTCTAGAGCGAAGCCAATATTTCGACAAGCCAACGGTGTCATTGAAAAAGGCTTTGTTAAATCCCGAAAAGTCGGGCATCATTGCCGAGTTCAAGCGTCATTCCCCGTCTAAAAAAGATATTAATGTAACGGCTAAGGTAGAAGACGTAACGGTGGGCTACACGGAAGCGAACGTATCGGGTATTTCAGTATTGACCGACACTAAATTCTTCAAAGGGCGAAAAGAAGACGTACTAATTGCTCGTCGATACAACCCTAATACACCGATTCTACGCAAAGAGTTCATCGTGGATGAATACCAATTATTAGAAGCTAAGGCTATCGGAGCGGATGTGATTTTACTGATTGCGGAGTGCTTGGAGAAAGACCGCTTGGCCGATTTGGCGAAGTTTGCCAAGTCCTTGGGCTTAGAGGTATTGACCGAAATTCATTCTGCCGAACAACTGCCTAAACTGACGGAAGATATAGATATTGTTGGGGTCAATAATCGAAATTTGAAGACGTTCCAAGTTGATTTACAGCATTCCAAAGACCTTTTTTATAAAATTCCGAGTCACTATATTCGCATTTCCGAAAGTGGTATTAGCCATCCCGATACCATTCTGGACTTAAAAGCCCACGGGTTCCAAGGCTTCTTGATTGGAGAAAATTTTATGAAGACAGATAATCCCGCCATAGCATGTAAAGATTTTACCGAAGCCATTCGAAGTAAACTGGTGCAGTTGTGAATTATAACAAGCACTAATTTTCAGTAATAGAGTACCTTCCAGTACTCGAAGGGTTCTTTCCATTAATGATAAATGAATTAATTCAACAACTACGAGGGGCCTTATTTATGATTTGAATTTTAGGAAAGTGATTTTTGCTGAAGGACGGTAACTATTTGGAGAAGAGGCTCGTTCCTAAAGGTAATTCAGACCCATTAGAACATCCAAAAACTAGCCCCTCCATGAATCGAAAAAAGAAGAGAGCGTCCGTTAAAGGTGAATCGACGTCAGTCAAAAATAACGTGACGGCTTCTGCTGAGCCTACTAGTCCTTCTAACAACTTTTTAAGTCATTTATTGACGCCTGCTGAGTTCGAAAAAACGGCACTTATTGTGTTGAATATTTTTTTCGGAACGCATCTTATCGGTGGATTTCTCCTCTTACTATTTTTCTCCAATAAGTTTACTTCGTTGTTTCATAAAAACAGGAGCATCGACGGTTTTCAGATGACAGCTATTGGTGTTCTGCTAGCCGTTTTTGCAGCCTTGATGGGTGGTTACTATTGTAAAAAAGACAAAATTGATTTACTAAAATATTCTCATCTTACCTTACTTTCTGCTGCTTTCGGTCCTTATATCTTTCTGAAAAATGTGTTGATGAAGGAAAATCCCGTTTTATTTTTCCTTGTGTTGACGGTTTGCGGATACGTTTTTTACAAAGCATTGTCCAAGGTCAATTTTGATTTTGTTAAGCGATGGAAATGGGCGAACGGTAGAGTAGGTGTAATTACTTTGTTGGTCACTATTTTAGTCTTTTCGTTTTTTAGCGTTTTACTACCTTCCCTCGAAAAGCATTGGTTGTATTTGACCCAAGCCTACGATTTAGCGTTCTACGCCAATCAACTATATCATATGTTGCACGAAGGCTCCTCGTTTAGTAGCATTTTTGGGAAGCGACATTTTTCTACCATTTAAGTCCGATTCATTATATTACGACGGTACCGTTTTTAGCCATTTTTGAGCATACGGAAACGCTACTCGTCGTGCAGGCGGCTTTCTTAGTTTTGTCCGCTATTCCCCTGTATTTATTAGCGAGAAACCGAAAAATAACGCCTTTGCTGGCATTACTTTTCATTTTTGGCTACTTAATTGCGCCCGGTACGAACGGCCCGTTGAATTACGACTATCACGAAATTCCTTTTTTCCCCTTCTTCTTCTTTTGGTTGTTTTACTTTATTGAAAAAGAAAACAAATGGGGCATTGCCATCTTCTTTTTGCTCAACTTAATTATCAAAGAAGATATTTCCTTGACGGGAATTTGCATTGGTCTGTATTTGTTGATTTACAAAAAGTCGTTGACTCGGGAAGGGTGGATGATGATAGCGGCAAGTATTTTTTATTAGGCTCTTAATACCCAATGGGGTGATAACAAGAATTCTGTAGGTAAAACCTGTTTTTTGCTATAATTTGTAGCAATTCCGTGCTTCAAAAGTACTTTTTTGTGTAAAATTCAGAGTGTTCAATTCATCACCCCGTTGGGTAT
>JBCCQK010000036.1:0-28811 GCA_039024375.1 Bacteroidota bacterium | reverse complement strand
TTTTTTCTATTTTTTTTGGGGGTCCCCCCATTGGTTGGGGTGCAACCACTTTCCTTGCGAAAAATTTCAGAATAAGCACTATTTGGATTATCCATTAGCGGCGTCTTGTGCGTGAATGGCAGCGATACCGACCATGTCCACAATTTGGCGAACACTAGCCCCCAATTGTAGGATATGAACTGGTTTTTTCAAACCCAGTAGAACGGGCCCTATAATATCCATTTCGGCGGCTGTGTTCAACAAGTTGTAGGCTATATTGGCGGACGAAAGATTCGGAAAAATCAACACGTTCGCTCGATGCCCCGCTAATTTGGAAAATGGGTAAAACTGCTGCAAATCCGTTTTATTCAAAGCCAAATGCGCCTGCATTTCCCCATCGACAATCCAATCGGGGTGCTGCTCGTGCAAGATTTTAGTAGCTTTTCGCATCAGCAAAGCCGATTCACCGTTGGGTACCGAACCAAAGTTGGAATAGGTAACCATGGCAATTTTGGGCTCGATGTTGAAGGCTTTGACTTGTTCGGCTACTAACTCTGCGATGTTGGCAATATCCGCCGCATCTAAGTGGTGATTAACCGTTGTATCGGCTAGGAAAAGCGGACCCGATTTGGTCATCAAAATGTGCATACTTGCCACTTTTTTGACGTTCTCTTTCGAGCCAATAATTTGTAGCGCAGGTCGAACGGTAAACGGATATTTTTTGGTCAAACCACCAATCATCGCGTCCGCATCGCCCATTTCTACCATCATCGCTCCATAATAACTGCGGCTATGCATAATGTCGGCGGATTCTCGCATAGTGATACCTTTGCGCTTACGCATATCGTAGAATCGGTCGATGTAGGCCCGATTTTTTTCTGCTTCTTGTGTATTGGCGGGCACTTTGGGATTGATGATTTGGACATTAGGTAGTTCAATGTCTTGCTCGGCCATCATCTTTTCTACGGCCTCTTTATCGCCCAATAGAACAGGGTGAGCAATTTTTTCTTCTAAAACCACCTGCGCTGCTTTCAAAACGGAGATATTTTCTGCATCTGCAAAAACGACCCGTTTAACGTCTTGTTTGGCTTTGGTTTCAATGATTTTTGACAGGGTATTATCGTTCCCAAGTCGCTTGCCCAATTCAGTTCGATAGGCTTCCCAATCTTGAATGGGATATTTGGCAATGCCCGAATCCATGGCCGCTTTAGCAACGGCGGCGGACACTTCGGTTATCAATCGAGGGTCAACGGGTTTGGGAATAATATAGTCTCGACCAAACTTTAAATTAGCATTGTTGTAAGCCATGTTCACAATGTCGGGAACGGGTTTTTTAGCTAATTCTGCTAAGGCGTGAACGGCGCCTAATTTCATTGCCTCGTTGATTTCAGAGGCCCGTACATCCAAAGCCCCTCGGAAAATAAAGGGAAAACCGAGTACGTTATTGACTTGATTTGGATAATCCGAACGTCCCGTCGCCATGATACAATCGGGTCTCGCTGCTTTGGCGTCTTCAAAACTGATTTCGGGGGTTGGATTAGCCATGGCGAAAATAATTGGGTCTTTGGCCATTGGTTTTATCATGGCTTGGCTCAAAATATTTCCTTTCGATAAGCCAATGAACACGTCAGCGCCGTTGAGAATTTCGGCCAACGTCGTTTCTTTAGGAACCGTGTTATTAATAAAATCGGGCTTCTTACCATTCAAATTATCTCGGTCTCCGTGTATCAAGCCCTTGCTATCGTACATGAAGATATTTTCCTTTTTAGCACCGAGGGCTTGATAAATCAGTGTACAAGATACGGCCGAAGCACCTGCGCCGTTTACGACAATCTTTACTTCGCTGATGTCTTTTTCGACAATTTCCAAAGCGTTTAGGAGGGCCGCTCCGCTAATAATTGCCGTCCCGTGTTGGTCGTCGTGCATTACGGGAATGTCTAACTCTTTTTTTAGACGCTCTTCAATTTCAAAGCAGGCGGGTGCAGAAATATCTTCTAAGTTGACGCCACCAAACGTAGGTTCTAAAATCTTGACGGTTCGGACGAACTCATCGACGTTTTTGGTATCTAATTCCAAATCGAAACAATCAATGTCGGCGTATATTTTGAATAAAAGCCCTTTTCCTTCCATGACGGGTTTGCCCGCTTCGGGACCGATGTCGCCCAATCCCAAAACGGCCGTTCCGTTACTGATGACGGCAACTAAATTTCCTTTAGCGGTGTATTTATAGACATCGTTGACATCTTTATCAATGGCTAAACACGGGTCAGCAACCCCAGGAGAATAGGCCAACGATAAATCTCTTTGGTTAGCGGTAGCTTTGGTAGGAATAACTTCGATTTTTCCAGGGCGTCCTTCCGAATGGTAGGCTAGGGCTTCTTCCTTTAGCGATTTTTTACTCATAATAGTTGGTGGTTGGATAGTATCTCTCTTTAAGCATTTTTTAGATAAGTAACCACGAAAAAATAAGTTCAGCGTTTTTCAAATGGATTTTTTTGTAATGGATTGAAAATCTATGACAAAAACATTCAATTGAAAAACTAAATGCAGAAGTTATTTTTTCGTCATCACTAAATGCTAAAAATTGGGCAAAAGTAAAGATTATATAGTTGATAAACCCACCACAATCTATCGTTTCTGAATCATTTGTACAGAATACCTACAAGTGAGGTTTTATTTAGGCGAAAATTACCAATTCCTAAAGGAGAACGGAGTATAGAAATGCGACTTCTGCTATCTAAGATATAATATACATTTGTCCAAAAAAAGGTGCTTTTCATCCATCTTTTTATCTTTTCTGTCGGCTTTCCTGCTTTTTTGCGATGAATGTTACAACTCTCCAAAGTCTTGTGTGTCATTAACACCAAGAATTTGAACCTTACGATGAACGTGTAAATAATGAAAAACGAATAGACCATATACTATTTAATTCTTTCTATTTGTTTTGACAAAACAATTAAATCCGACTTTATCACCCTAAAAAAGAAGTAACTACTTCTTCTTTTTTGTTATTTTATTTGAATGATTCATCTGAGAGGTATCCGTAAGTCCTACAAAACAGAGTTTACCAGTTTAGAAGTCTTGAAAGGTATTGACCTCAACATTGAAGAGGGCGACTTTGTCTCTATCATGGGTTCTTCTGGTTCGGGCAAATCTACTTTGCTCAACATCTTGGGGTTATTGGACGAATATGACGTTGGCGAATACACCTTAGATGGGGTATTGATGAAAAATCTAACCCAAACCCAAGCTGCCCAATACCGTAACCAGTTCCTCGGTTTCGTTTTTCAATCCTTTAATTTATTACCCTTCAAATCGGCGAAAGAAAACGTCGCTTTACCCCTTTACTACAAAAAGATTCCTCGAAAAATTCGCCAAGAAAAGGCACTAGAATATTTAGAAAAAGTGGGCTTAGCCGAATGGGCTGACCATTTACCCAATCAAATGTCAGGTGGCCAGCAACAACGGGTAGCGATTGCTAGAGCCTTGATTTCGGAGCCCAAAGTAATTCTGGCCGACGAACCGACTGGCGCATTGGACACCCAAACCTCCCACGACGTAATGGAAATTTTTAAAAACGTCAATCAGCAAGGAATCACGATGATTTTAGTGACCCACGAGGAGGATATTGCAGAAATGACCAATCGGGTAATTCGGTTGAAGGATGGGAATATAGAATCTACAGGATGACAGGATGTTTGTAGGTCGTACTTATGGGACTTGTTCTAGGTCGTGTTCAGCTTGATAAGCCTCATAAACCTTATCAGCCCCATAAGCCTCATCAACCTAATTCACCAATACCCCCGATTAAACCTTTTAGCCTTTTCACCTCTAAACCTCTTTACCTTTAAACGATGTTCGACTACGATAAATGGCAGGAAATATTTGCTTCGTTGAAGCGGCACAAATTGCGGACTTTCGCTACGGCCTTGGCCGTCTGGTGGGGGATTTTTATGCTTGTGATTTTGCTGGGAGCGGGAAATGGTCTGCGCAACAGTGCCGAAAGAGACTTTGCGGACGATGCGATTAATAGTTTATACGTTTGGCGAGGGCGGACTTCCAAGCCGTATAAGGGCTATAAAGCGGGGCGACGGATTCAGTTTCACAACCGAGACCCCGAAGCCATTCGGGCCAATGTCGAAGGCGTGGATTTACTGAGTGCGCGCTATTTTCCTTCCAGTAAATACATGACGGAGTATGGGGGTAAGGCGTTGAATTTCCGAATGCGGGCGGTCGAACCCGAGTACCAATTGATTGAATATTCGGAAATGATACAAGGACGTTATATCAACGATGTAGATATCAAGAAAAAACGAAAAGTAGCCATTATTGGGGATATTGCGAAGGACAAATTATTTGGAGAGGAAGTGAACGCTTTGGGAGAATACGTTAAAATTAACGGCACTCGATTTCAGATAGTGGGCGTCTTTTTCGACGGAAGTAGCAAACGCGAACGGGAGTTCATTTATATGCCCATTACGACGGCCCAAGCCGTTTTTGATAAAGAAGACCGAGTTCACGGTATGGTCATTACGGTGAACGACGAAACCGTAGAAGGGTCGAACGCTATTGCCGAACAGGTGCGCCGAGAGTTAGCGGCGATTAATCATTTTGACCCCGAAGATACGCAAGCTATCGGGATTTATAATAACATTGAGGGCTATCAAGAATTCAAGATGGTCTTTACGGGCTTCTCTTTTTTCATTTGGTTTGTCGGCATCGGTAGTATCATTGCGGGCGTTGTCGGCGTGAGTAATATCATGTTGATTACCGTAAAAGACCGCACCAAAGAAATTGGGATTCGCAAAGCTTTAGGGGCGACCCCTTGGTCGATTGTCAGTATGATTATGCAGGAGTCGATTTTCCTGACGGCCATTGCGGGCTATCTCGGTTTAATAATGGGTTTTAGTATTATCTACGGAATTGATTATTTAATGACCACCTACGAAATCGACGATTTGGAATTTTTCTATAATCCAGAGGTAGATTTTACCAGCGTGATGTTGGCCTTACTGTTCCTAATTGTTTGTGGAACGTTGGCGGGATTAGTACCCGCACTGAAAGCGGCACGGGTGAATCCAGTGGTGGCGATGAAGAGTTGATACAGGATGACAGGATGTTTGTAGGACATTTTTTTGTTTCATTCAAAGTAGGTCGTGTTCGGCCTCATTCACCCTGTAAACCTCATTCGCCTCATAAACCCCATAAACTTGATTCACCCAGTAACCTCGAAACCTTTTAGCCTTTTTACCTCTAAACCTCTTTACCTTTCGACCATGTTTGACTACGACAAATGGCAGGAGATTTTTAATACGATTAGCAAGAATAAGCTGCGGACGTTTCTGACGGCGTTGGGGGTGTTTTGGGGTATATTTATGCTGGTCGTATTGATGGGGGCAGGCACGGGATTTCAAAATGGAGTATATGCCATGCTGGGGGGACACGCCAAGAACTCCATGTACGTCTGGACGACTCCGACCACGATGCCCTACGATGGGTTGCAAGCGGGACGATTCAATTGGATAACGAACGATGATATTGAGGCGATTCGGTACGACTTGGGAGACATGATGGAGTATTTTTCTTGCCGATTGGGCTTGCCTTCGGGCGAAGTGGCTTACAGGGATAAACGCGAGTCGTTCGAAGTGCGTGGAGATACGCCCAATATGCTAAAAATTGATGCAATAGAGTTGAAAAATGGTCGATTTATCAACGAAAAGGATATGGAAGAGCGGCGCAAAGTTGTAGTGATTGGTACGTCGGTTCGGGAGCAACTGTTTGGAAAAGGAGACGAAGCGATTGACCCCATTGGCGAATTTGTTAAGATTCAAGGCGTGGACTACATGGTGGTAGGAGAGACCGCTTCCGACCGAAAGGGAGAAAACGCAACCGAGGATAATAAATCCATTTTTATGCCTTTGACGACGGCTCAACAAGTAACGAATCGGCATAATAAAATCGGCTGGTTTGTTTGTACGATTAACCCCAAATACGTCGTTTCGGTGGCCGAAGACCGTATCAAAGCGCTGATAAAAAAGCGACACCGCATTCATCCCGATGACCCACGTGGAGTAGGAACGGACAATATTGAAGAAGAAACCAAAGAAATCATGGGCCTATTTACGGGTATCAACTTTTTAATTTGGTTCGTCGGCATCGGTAGTTTGCTCTTTGGCATCATTGGCGTTGGAAATATTATGCTTATTATCGTCAAAGACCGAACGAAGGAAATTGGTATTCGCAAAGCGATGGGAGCTACGCCTCGTTCCATCATCAGTATGATTTTGTTAGAATCGGTTTTTATCACTACGCTGGCGGGCTACATCGGGTTAGTGATTAGCATTGCGGTGGTCTATTTGATGAAGTTAGCGGCGGGAGCGGGCGTGCAGTTTTTTACCAATCCGCAGATTGATTTACAAGTCAGTATTGGTGCTCTAGTGATGCTCATTATTTCAGGGGCTTTGACGGGGTTAGTACCCGCATTGCAGGCAGCTAATGTAAATCCAGTGGTAGCGCTAAAAGATGAGTGAGCAGACGGAAGAAATAAGAATTTATCGGCTCGAATTAGTTTCCTTTTTCTGGAATTTTCTGTTGCTGATGACCCTTTTTTTTGGACTGATTCTGTTGGGACTCTTGGTTAATTATTTCTTCTTGATTTTGTTCGCTGTATTTTTTTTGGGAATTACTTTTTTTGAAAAAAATGCTTTTTTAGTAAAAAGAAAACGAACCATCGAACTGCATGCCGAATATTTGAAAATTATCGAAACGAACCGAGTTATTCGCTTTCAAGATGTAAAATGGTTCAGAGTAGATGCACTCAATAGTCCAATGATAAACTTCCTTTTACGAGAGAAAGGAAAGCTATTTCCAACTCATTTCGCGACGCTTAAAACGGCTGCGAGTTATCAAAGTTGGGTAGGATTTAAGAAAACTACTATTAGAAGAATACGGAAAGTAAATCCCGATTGTCCGCCTTGGTCGGCGACTTGGCAGGGGCGAATTTTTCAAAAAATAATGATGGTCTTAATCGCCATCGCAGTAGGAATTTTTATCTGGGAATTTCCCTATGTGACGATTTTAGTGGCCGCTTTTATCCTATACACGATTATAAAAATTTTTAGAAAATAATCATTTTCAGAACCGAGAATTGAGAACAGAGAATAAAGATTTATGACAATAACAAGCAGCAGTAAATATAGTAATTTATTGTTCTTTTGGTAATTTACGTCTCTATTCTCTCAGCGAAGCGGTCCCTTATCTCTATTCTGAATAACATTCTTAAACTGGTTACAACCTAATCAATTCATTCGACATTGGCTATCCGTCTAACGTTGTAAATTATCGAAAGTGAATTAATTTCAGTTCGTTGGTTTTAAGTTCGCTTTGTTCCGACCGTGAACCGTTTACCGTGGACCGATAGCCTCGAAATTACACCAACTGTTGTAAACCAAGCATTTAAAACTCAGCAATAATGAATAAAGGCTGTCTCATCTCCCTAGCCGTTGTGCTAGTGCTATTCTCCATTTTCTTAGGCGTTTATTTTTACCAACAAAACGCCAAAGACCCAACGGTTTACGAAACTAGTAAACCCGAAATTACCGACATTATTAAAAAGACGGTCGCCACGGGTTCGATTAAACCACGAAGAGAGGTGCTGATTAAACCACAGGTGTCAGGAGTGGTCGATGAACTGTACATTGAGGAAGGCGAAATCGCCCAAAAAGGTCAGAAAATTGCCAAAATCAAGCTTATTCCTAGTCAAGTCAGCATCAATAACGCCCAAAGTCAAGTGGAGTTGACCCGTATCCGCTACGAAGAAGCGAAGCGAGAATTGAAGCGGCAGCAGGAGGTTTTTAGTAAAAAATTGGACATCGAAAGCGCCCGCGCTTCCTACGAAACGGCTCAGCAAGAAGAAGCGCGCAATCGCCAATTGTTTGAGGAAGGCGTCCTTAGTGAACAAGACTATAATCGCTTCAAGCGAGATGCGGATATGGCCAAAGCGGCTTTTGATAATGCGGAATTATTAGCGGGAAATACCCTACAACAGTTTACCGCTAACGTGGATATTGCGAAGCAAGAAATGAACGCCGCCATCAACAATTTGCAATTGCTCCGAGAAGGGGCTTCCAAAAATTCTCGACAGGTCAATAACATCGTTGTGTCAACGGTAGAAGGGATGGTTTTGGACGTTCCCGTAGAAGAAGGTTCTTCCGTTATCGAGCGAAATAATTTCAACGAAGGAACGAGTATTGCCATCGTCGCCGATATGACTTCGCTAATTTTCGAAGGGAAAGTAGATGAATCGGATGTTGGTAAATTAAAAGAAGGAATGCCGTTAGAACTGACGATTGGTGCCATTGAAGATAAAAAATTCGACGCTACACTAGAGTTTATTTCGCCCAAAGGCGAGGAAGAGGAAGGTACCGTCAAATTCGAAGTTCGAGCGGCCATCAAACCCACCAAAGATGTCTTTCTACGAGCAGGTTACTCCGCCAATGGCGATATCATCTTGGATAGACGCAATCAAGTAATGGCGCTGCAAGAACGAGATGTTATTTTCCGAAACGATTCCACGTTCATCGAAATAGCGGTAGGCGACCAAGAGTTCGAACAACGTCAGATTAAGACGGGCATTTCGGATGGACTAAAGATTGAAGTTCTGGATAGTAATATTGATACGACGATGCAGGTGAAGGTGCAGAAGCAGATATAAGTAAAAGAAAAAATAGCGAAGAAGAAGAAAACTATTTCTTCTTCTTCTTTACTATTTTTCGTAATCAGAATGGGTGCATAAAATTACCAAACGCATCAAAATATTGCTTACCTTAGTTGTTATGGCTATAACTGCAAAGAGAAAAACATGGCAACTTTTCGAACACCAAACCATCCGAGTAGGTAGTTCAATCAACGGAATCCTATTCGACGAAAAGACCTTTCATACCCTAGCGATTTACCAAGAAAAACAAACTACAAAATACTTCACACTAGTCTATCGGGGCATCAAGCTCAGTCATTACGTAGGCATTATACAAGTAGGCGACTTGACTATCGAAATACTACCCAAAGCAGATAGGTCAGCCAATCAAAACGCCGCAAAATGGCAAGGTGTTTTACTGGAAATGCTCCGTTACTGCCGATTATTACCCATCGAGTCTGCTGGATTGGGACAAGTTCGTTTGGCGTCCAATACTATTTTGGATTTGTACGTACGACGTTTTTTGGAGTCGGTGCAATCACTCATCAATAAGGGCTTACCGAGAAAGTACCTAGGGCAAAAAAGCAACGAAAAGGTATTAAAGGGGCGCTTAGATTTGCCTACGCATTTGCGAAAAAATGGCCATCGGTCCGAACGATTTTGGGTGCAATATCAGTCTTTTGCCTATGACCATCTTTTTAATCAGATGCTATTGGCGGCGTTGAAAACTTTGGATAGGCTATATCTGAAATCAGACCTAAAATGGTTGGTCAAACAGGCACTGGCGACTTTCCCTGTCGTGTCGGACCGTTGGTTGAGTCCTAGCGATTTTGAGCGACTGTTTCAAAATTCACTATACCAAGAACATCGTTTTTTGATGGAATGGAGTCGATTGATATTGCTCAATTTTAGTCCCGATATTCGATATGGGCAGCATCATTTATTTGCTTTGCTGTTCGATATGAATCAACTCTACGAAGAGTACGTTTTTTGGCAATTGAAACGATTGGAAAACGAACGTATTACTGTTCGACGTCAAACGAGTCGCCCTTTTTGGCAACGACGGACGATTCGTCCCGATTTGGTGGTGCAAGTTGACGATACGATTTTTGTTTTAGATACCAAATGGAAGCTATTATCCAGTAATCCCCGTACGGGCAAGCAACCGCCTATTGAAGACTTAAAACAGTTGTACATTTATTGTCAGTATTTTTCCGCTTCGAAGGGGATTTTGCTTTATCCGAAGGTTTCGGACGCGCAGAAGAATACCTCACCGATTCCTTTTCAATCTTTTGATAGCGGGGAAAATAAGGTGAAAGGACAGGTACTTTTTTTGCCTATTCTGAAAGAAGATGGAATGCTAAATCGGCGGTTGGGGGCGGAAATTTTTGAGCGGTTAGTTTAGTTTTTACTATGTAAGTTAGCTGTTCCTTGTGGTTCTTATTATTTGGACAGCGGATAAGTGGACAGCGGATTTAGACGTTGACTTTCTGAGTTTTCTACTTTCTCTACTGCCACTGCTACTGCCTCCTGCAAACTGCCACTACAAACTACCTACGGAATCGCCATCTTACAATCGCCTCCCAAACAGCTCAACGCTTCCTTATCCAACAACTCCCCGTAAATCAACTGACAAGCCTCATTTTTAAAATTAGCCAACCTTGTTTGATACACTGTGAGGGTTGGTAATAATTTTTCGGACGGTAATTTTTCCACTTTTACTAAACCAATTTCTTGGAACTGCGCCGCTGCTTCTTTGAGATTGTGAATTTTTTGCAAATAGGCTTCGTACAGCGACCGTTTGAGTTCGGTTAAGCTGTCTTGTTGCGGGTAGCGTTTGCCCAGTTGCTGCAAAGCCGTTAGTTGGATGTCGCTAAAGCATTTTCGGTATTTCAATTGTTGATTTTGGAGGGCAAATAGGGCGCTGCGACGTTCATCGTCGATGGATTGCTGAATCAACGAGATTTGATGGTCCGCTTCGTGGACACAAACCACGCAGAGTGGATATTGTTTTTTTAGAGCAGTGAATTTTTCGACTCGTTGCTGTTTGTCGCCAAGGGCGGGGACATTGAAGACTTGACTTTGGAAAATGGTTTCAATTCGGTTGGCAACTTCTCGCGTTTTATAAAATAGGTCGCCTTCGATGGGCGCTACTTGACTGGCCGTTTTTCGGTAAGTTTCGAGTTGCTTCAAGTAACTGTAGAGTTCTTGCGGCGACGTCCGTTCCAAATCTTTTTGGTAGAGCGTTTCAACTAAATTGGGAATTTTACCAATCTCTTTCAATTGCGGGTCTTGGAACAGAATGTTGTCGAGTAGTTTGAAGAATTTATAGTAAGTCACCGTGTAATTATCCTCGAAGTATTTTTTTCGTTCCTCATCTCCTTGATTGCGTGCTACCTCTTTTTTATAAGCGTTGAGCAATTCGAAGTTTTGCTGGGCGATTTGCATCAGCAACTCATTTTCCAAATCACCTTTTTGCTTTCCTCGGATGTAGTTTTCGCAGTTTCTTTGCAAGTCAATGGCGTCTCGCAAGATGGCTAGAAAGGCTTCTTCGGCCTTGTATTGGTTGCCATTCTTGCGAAATTCGGTCAAATTGTAGAGGCGCTTATCTAAATACGGTTGGTCAATCTTTACGTTTAATTTGTGCGCTTCGGGCAACGAATAGGCCGATTTGTAGCGTACCACCACCAAATACGGGTGTTTGTTGTAGCGAATCAAACGACTCGGGCGGTCTTTTAGCTGCTCTTCGGTTACTTCCGCTCGGTCCACCAAATCTGACCAAATACTACCTTTGTAAAGGCGCAGTTTTTCTTGAAAATCCCACTTCACTTGGTAAATCGACGCTGAATGCAGTCGATATTCGAAATCGGCGTTGCCCGGCAAAATCGGTACGGTAAATTCCGATACAATTTTTCCTCGATATTTATCTTCAAAAAACTCCTGTGCCTTCCGCATGACGCCCGAAATGCCAGGATTATGAAAAATGCGGTCACCCAAGATTTTGTTGACACTCGACGAAATCTGGTAGGCGACTTCTAACAACTGATTTTTCTTAATGGCTTCAATCTTTGCTTTAGCTTCTAGCCCAATCCCGTTGAGTTCTTCGTCGGTGATTCGGTCCAGAATTTTTCCTTGGTTGCGGGGGACTTGAAAAGATTTAGAATTGTGAATATCGAAGGCGTATAGAGGAAAATGGATAATGTCATCTTCTTTTCGAGGATTGGGTAATTCTAGCGAAAAATAGATGGATTCGAGGACATCAAAGTTGCGCACGCCCGTCAGTTTTCGTTCCTCTTTAGTTAAGTTTTCAGGGTCAAACAAATCCAATAATCTATCTTCGTTGAGTAGGTAAACGGCGACGGAATTGTAGTGATATTCGGGAGAAAACTGAGCTTTGCTCGTCCATTCACCAACGGGTTCGGCGTGGATGCCGATATTTTGCGAAAGCAGAAAAAAGGGGGTAATTAATTGTAGTAGAAGCGGGAATAAATAACGATTGTATTGCATAAGTTGTTAATTGCACTGGTTCGTTTTTTAAAACGAAAAAAAGGGCAAGAGTTGCATCCGAACCGTTAATTTTTTTTGTTACCAACTTTTGCTAAAATCCAAGGTTCAATATTCAAAAAGATAAAGGCTCGTCGTTCGGAGGTTTCTTTTTTTAATCGTCGAAGGTCGTCTAAAAATGCTCCGTATATGCGCTTCTCCGTTCCTGGAATGGCTCCGTACAGTTTTTTAAAAAGTTGTAATAGAGCTACACTTAATTGGTCGGGTTGGTCGATTTGGTTTATTTGTCGTTGGAGGGTATTAATGAGAAAGTCTAAAATATCAAACTGTTGCAATTCAAAATGCGCTAAGGTCAATAATAAACGGGCGTATAATAATATGTCTTCTCTTAGTGAATCTTTGGATTGATGAATGATATGATTTAAGTAGTCAATCGTTTTTGCGGCTTGTCCCGCCCCGAAGTAGCAGCTAGCGATTTTATAGTATAAAATCATAATCTTGTAATTGTCCAATTGGTGGTTATAGGTTTTGATAAACGCTTCCACATTTTTGATTAGGGAAAGTCCCGTTTTATAGTCTTGTTGTAGGAAGTAAGTATTGAATTTTGCTTGGTACAAAAAAAGATGGGCTTGGATAAAGGCATTTTCGCTAAAATGCGCCTTGTGTTGTTTGATAAATCGCTCGAACTCACTGACGGTCTTTACCAAATCGACGCTATCTTCCACGAAAAATTGGGTGTTCAGTAGGTGATGCATCGCTCGAAGGTACATATCAATATCCTTTTCCACCATATTGGGGGTAGCATCGTAAAGCGCAACCCATTTTTGAGCGTACTTGTGACATTGCTCAAATTCTTGTAAAAGAAAGTGGTACCAATAGTAAGATTGGTAGTAAAAAACATTTTCAAAGAATGTAGTTTCGGTGCGTTTAATTTTATCCATTTCTTGGGAAAACCAACGCTTTGTTTCTGCAACATCTTCCGCCACTTTTAAATGCCCCTCATTGATAAAAACCCGTTGTAAATAAAGTTTTAGACTGGAAAGTTTGGATACTAGGTTGATGGTTTCGTTGGTATCCAAGGATTCTTGAATGAGGTCTGACATTCTTTGAGTACTACTACGGGTAATATGACGGGATTCGATGCGGGTTTCAAAAGCAATAATTTCCAAATGAAGTACGTCTTGGTGCGATTTGGTAGAGATTTTCTTGGCTCTGCCGAGTATTTTCAATGCTTGTAAATACAGTCCTTTGCTATACAATATTTCGGCGTAGTCCAAAAACTCACGAATTTGTAGGGTCACTTGCTTGTGACTGTAAAGTAGTCGAAGACTATTGAGTAAGTGTTGATATAGATTGCGTTTTAAATTCGGAATTTGCTTTTTCTGAAACGTATCGGAGCTTTCTAGTAGTGCTTCTAAATCGTAAACTTCCTGTTTGTCCAGATAATCAAAGAGTTGTAGAAAGAGCACCTCGTCTTTTTGCTGAATTTTTTTTGCGTAAATCCGAAAATTTCTTTTTTCTGCCTTCTTGAGTGTCCGAATTAAGTCAAAAAGTTGGTCATTTTTTTGCGTAGCCATAACAAAACTTATTTCTTCGGTAGTTGAGCAAAAAGACATATATTTTCTAAACTTTCAATTTTCAGTGAAAATATTTGCTCAAACAGTATTTGTTAAAATAATCTTAAACTTTAGCAAAGGGCAGTTGGAATCGTCGTCTGGTTGACAATAACAAAATACAAAAAATTACATTTTATTGGGCTTCCTTATTGTTCTAACTTGGCAACATCAAACGATATTTAGGGGAGGTGAAGTTGCTATTTATTCACTTCCCCAACCACTTTTTGAAAGCAGTTTTTTCGGAATCTTGCCCCGAATCTTAGCCTTGAAATAGAAAAATTACAAAGTATAAATGTCTTTATAATGGCCCTTTGATAGGTTACTTTAAGGCTTGCTGCAAATCCAATTTTAAACAGTATTTAAATATTAGTTCATGAAAGAAAAGTTACAATCGTTAATTGTTTTGCTCTTGCTGGTCACGCCGATGTTTGCCCAAACTTCTCAAGTTACGGGCATTATTTCAGGAGACGGCGAACCACTTATTGGAGCACCTGTCGCCGTAAAAGGTACCTCTGCAGGAACCATTACGGACTTTGAAGGGAAATTTGAACTGCCCGTTCCAAAAGATGGGACGACTCTTATTTTCTCCTACACGGGTTTTGCGCCTAAAGAAATCGAAATAGGAGGTCAGACCTATTTTGAAGTTGAGTTATCCGTTGACAATGTGATGCTCAACGAAGTCGTCGTTACCTCCTTGGGGATAGAGCGGGAAAAGAAAGCGCTCGGTTACGCCGTGCAGGACATTGACGCATCGGAGCTAGAAGAGGCTCGTTCGTCCAACGTTGTGAACGGTTTGTCGGGTAGAGTAGCGGGTATTCAAATCACGGGGGCGGCGGTACCTGGTGGTGGTTCGCAAGTAACCATTCGTGGAAACGGTTCCATTTTAGGAAATAACCAACCTCTGTACGTTATTGATGGGGTACCAATGGAAGGAGATTTTGCCTCGCCTATCGATGGAGCGTCCGATAATAACGTTTACGGTGGTGGTATTTCAGAAATTAGTCCCGATAATATTGCTTCTATTACCGTTCTGAAAGGCGCTAACGCTGCGGCTCTTTACGGTTCTCGTGCCTCCAATGGAGTTATTATGATAACTACCAAAAATGGTGGTGGTGGAAAGAAAGGATTGACGGTTGATTATAATTTAAACGCTACGGTGGAAAACCCGTTCATTACCCCCGAATTTCAAAATATTTACGGTGGTGGCAATGGGTATGTAACTTGGTATGCGGACGGTCGAAACGGGGGTATTACTGACCCACTTGCGCTAGAGCAATTTCGAGCGGCTTATCCTACGGCTACACCAAACGGTACGGCGGGTGTAGATGAAAGCTGGGGGGCACCAATGGACGGAAGATTAGTTCGGCACTGGTGGTCGGGTGAAGAAGTAGCCCCACTTGTACCCGTTCCCGATACTTGGTCTAACTTTTGGCAGACAGGTTCGATGGTGACCAATAACATTGCAATTTCAAGTAACTACGAAAGTGGCAATTTTCGTTTTGCTTTTGGGAACACGGACCAGCAGGGTTTGATGTATAATAACGATTTCTCGCGACAGAATTTTCGGTTGAACCTCAACCAAAATTTGACGGATAAATTGAAATTAAGTGTGAGTTCTGAATACATCAAATCGGGTTCTAACAATCGGCAGCAACCCGTCCTGTGGGAAATTCAAACTTGGCACAATCGCCACGTCGATTGGGGACAATTGAAGGACTACGAACGCTACATGGACACGCATATTACCCGTGCTAGCGATAGCTACCCTTATGCCAACTGGCAGCATTCTTTTGCGATGAATCGCTTCTACGAGCAAGAAGTGCTGACGGACGCTAACGACAAAGACCGTATTGTTGGGAATATTTCTTTAACGTACGAAATCATGCCCGGTCTGAGTTTGATGGCAAGAACGGGAACAGATATGTGGACGGACACTCGGATTTCCGTCACTCGAAACGAACGGATTAAAAGTGGGAATGAAAGAACGCAGGCATTTTACGAAGATGTATTGCGCAGACAAGAGTCCAATTCTGATGTATTGTTGACTTTCAATAAGTATATCAACGAGGATTTTTCGGTAAACATCCAAGCGGGGGCCTCCCATCGAACCAATTATTTTAAGCGAAATTACACGGGCGTCAACGATGTGACCATCAACGGTTTGTATAATGTAGCCAATAATGCTACGGTAAATACCAACCGAAGTCGAATCGAAGAGAGAGAGGTAAACAGTGTGTACGGTACCGCAAGCTTTGGCTACAAAAACTTCTTGTACTTAGATGTGACGGGTCGAAACGATTGGTCGAGTACGCTTCCTGTACAGAACAACTCTTATTTCTATCCTTCTTTCTCTACCAGTTTTATATTGTCAGAAGTGCTAGATTTGAGCAATACTCCCCTATCTTTCGCCAAGTTTAGAGCGAGTTGGGCGCAGGTTGGAAACGATACTGACCCCTACCGATTGACGCAAGTATTCACTCCACAAGACCCTTGGAATGCTTCTACGCCGACTTTCTCCGAGAATCAAGTCATTGCGAACAATGATTTGCGACCCGAAAAAACGACGGGTATCGAATTTGGGGCCGATTTACGCTTTTTGAACGGCCGAATCGGAGCGGATGTCTCTTACTACAATCAAACAACTACCGACCAAATTATTAATATTTCGGTTTCCAAATCAACGGGTTACGATAGTAAAGTTATCAACGCGGGAAAGATTGTCAACAAAGGGGTCGAAGCGGCTGTTTTTGTCGATGTAATGCCAAGAAGTAGCAAATTCCAGTGGAACGTTGGTTTGAACTACGCTAGAAACAACAACCAAGTAGAAGAATTATTTACGGATGCGAACGGTAACGAATTGGAAACTATCGTGTTGCATTCCCGTCGAGGTCTGAGTTTGGAAGCGAGAGTCGGACAGCCCTACGGAACTTTGGTGGGTAGTGCCTACAAGCGGGTACCCGACGGTGAATTTGCGGGCCAAATTGTATTCAAAGATGGTATTGCCCAAAAAGAATCGACGTTGCAAGTATTGGGTAACGTCACGCCCGATTGGACAGGAGGTATCACTAACTCTTTCTCTTACAAGAGCTTCACGTTGAGCGCCTTGATTGATTTCAAAATGGGCGGTGATATTTCTGACGAAAGTTCCTCTACGGGTATGCAGACGGGGATTTATCCAATCACTGCTTTGGGTCGAGAAGAAGGAGTTATTGGAGTTGGTGTGAAAAACATCGGTTCGGAAGAAAGTCCTCAGTACGTTCCCAACGATGTAGTACAACCTACAAAATCCGTTCTTCGACAGTTGAGTGTACGTTCCGTAAACGAGGGAGCTGTTTTTGATGGTAGCTACATTAAGTTGAGAGAGGTGAGTCTATCTTACGCACTGCCCAGTGCCTTCACCGAAAAAATGGGTTTTATCTCTGGTGCTAGATTATCTTTGGTCGGTCGAAACTTAGTCATGTTGTACAGCAACCACTCTCAGATTGACCCCGAGTTGAACCTCTACGGTGGAAATTTACAAGGTGGCTTGTTCTACGTGACTTTACCAACCACTCGAAGTATGGGTGTCAACTTGAGTTTAACTTTCTAAGTAGTTTGTTACTAGTTATTTGTTATTCGTTATTAGTGTTGGTCAACGTCTAAGGAAAATGTAAAATCTAAAATTACAAATCCAAAATTTAAAAGTATTAACAATCAATAAGTCAAAATTTTTGAAATGGTAAGTTTATTTTTTCACTGTTCCTAAACTAGTAACGAATAACAAATAACCAATAACAAATATCAAAACATTAAATCAACGAATAATGAAATTAAAATATATATACTCTATTTGTCTGTTGCTTATCCTATCCGCTTGTACGGAAGATTTTGCGGACTTAAACCTTAATCCCAACGAACCAACCGCCGTTCCACCGAGTGTGATTTTCCCCTATGCGACGAGAGAAGGCATTGACCGAATCCATGGCCACCGCACTCGTTTGGAACGCTTAGGTCTCGACGGCGGAATGCTGTGGGTACAGTATTTTGCCAGAAACCAATACACCAACGAAGGTGACACCTATAACCCTGATGCCTCGATGCGCAACAATAACTGGAAAGGATTTTTCAACGAATCGTTGGTGAATTTCCAAAAGGTGGTAGAAGCCACGGGCGACCCCGAAAACGAGTTTTTCAACGAGAACTATATGGCCGCAGCGATGGTGATGCGTGCTTATATGTTCTCCGTAATCACCGACGTTTGGGGGGCCGTTCCTTATTCGCAAGCCCTAGACGGTTCTGCTGGTAATTTAGCACCTGTTTACGACAGTCAAGAAGCTATTTATGCGGGTATTTTGGCCGATTTGAAGACCGCAGCCGACACTTTCGACCCCAACGGCGAATCCATAGTGGGAGATAACCTCTTCGCAGGAGATATTACTAGATGGCAAAAGTTTACCAACTCGCTTCGATTGCGTTTGGCGAATCGGCAGGCCAAGAAAAAACCGAGTGAATCGGCCGCAATTTTCAGCGAAATTATGGGTAATCCTGCCGCCTATCCGATTTTTACGAGCAATCAAGATTTTGCCCAGTTGTTCCATGAAGCTAGATTGAATGACAATAACAACAACGCTTGGCACGAAATTATGGTTGTGGACGGTCGAGAAGACTGGTCAATTAGTAAAACCTTGATTGATGCCATGACGGACGGTGCGGGAACACCTACCGATAACCGACTAACCGTTTACGCCGAACCCGCAACGGCGGGTACTATGGCGGGCTTATTCGACGGTGCCGTCAACGGTTTGCCCGAATCCATTGCGAGTGCTTTTATAAACGCTGCGTCTCGACCCGGTCAGTGGTTTACTAGAGAAAAAGCGCCTTTCAATATAATGACTTACAGCGAATTAATGTTCATTTTGGCGGAAGCTACCTTAGAAGGCACTTACACTGGAGGATTATCTGCCGACGAATACTTAGCAATGGCCGTATCGGCCTCTTTTGCCCAGTACGATTTGGCCATGAACGACGGCTATTTGGACGGAATGGTCGCCGACAAGGAAACAATTATGACCGAAAAATGGAAGGCCCTATTCAGCCAAGGAATTGAGGCTTGGACGGAATACCGAAGAACGGGTTTCCCCGTTTTGCCTTCGGCTAGCCCACAAGCTATTTTCGAAAACGATGGTCAAGTACCAACGAGATTGCGTTACCCCGAATCGGAATACTCGCTCAACGGTGCAAACGTAGAAGCAGGTGCAGCTTTGAATGGCGGTGCGGACAACAAGCTGACCAAATTGTGGTGGGCAGAGTAAGAAATTACCTAGCAGGCGGTGCTTTACCAGCACCCCCTGCTTTATTTGGCAGTAAAAGCAAGAGATACTCTTAAAGTATCACTTGCTAAAGAATTAAATCTAAAACCCGCCAGAATGCTGTGCGGGCTGGTTGAAAATGTAAAATTCTAAATTCAAAAGTATTTAAAATCAAAATTCTACACTTCAATCATAACGAATTAATTCATAAGTTTTTTCCTAAATATTATTAGAAAAACCATAACTATTAATGGTTGTTCTGAAATTTTTTGAAAGGCAAACCGCGCACTTCCGATAAAATCGGGATGTGCCGTAAACCGAATAAATTTTACCAATCATGACGAATAAAAAAATACAACTTTCAACTTTTTCTCTATTATCTTTTCTGGCTATTGCCTTAGTGGCTTTATTGCCCAGTTGCACCAGCGACGATTTGGCCTTCGACGTTATTGAATCGCCCGTTTTGGCGCTTTTCGAAGAGGACATTGATACCGACGGGATGCTCAATATGACGGCTACTTTTTACGAATTGGATAAAAGCGGTATTCTCGACCAAAATGTGGGCATTGACTCTACTTTAATTACGGGATTGGTGCTTGAAGTATTTATTAATGAAACGGTCAAAGTAGGCGAAGTCACGACGGATAGCGCTGGTAAAGCGGTGTTCTCCAAGTCCTTAGGCGATTTGAACGGCGCTTCTCGACTAGAATGGGTCGGCAATTACGAAGGCACACCCTTCCGAATCTATCGAAATTTTTAATTTATTAGTGACTAGTGACTCGTAATCAGTGACTAGTTACTAATCACTAATCACTAGTCTCTAATCACTTAATAACTAACTAAATTAATTATGACAACGAAGTTAAACAGAAGAAATTGGTTGAAATCCACTACCTTGACGACTGCTGGATTGGCAGTTGGTAGTTCTTCCAGTCTTTTTGCTAGTACGGCAAGCACTCACCAGATTGACGAAAAAATGCGGTTTTGGGAATGGGAAAATAGCCATTTGGTTGCTAATCGAGATATGTGGAATCTGAAAGCCCGTTTATTGGCTAATGAAAACCCCTACGGCCCGTCACCTGCCGCTCGTCTAACCATTATGGAATCGGTTTCCAAAGGAAATCGTTATGGTCAAGGAGACTCCAAAAAACTAATCGAAATGATTGCCGAGAAGGAAGGGGTACCGAAAGAATACATCATGCTCGGCCCTGGTTCTTCTGATTTGTTGGAGAAAACGGCGATTACCCACTTTTTAGATGGTGGAAATATTGTCTCGGCTGACCCCGCTTACATGTCCCTCATTAAGACGGCCAAAAATATGAAGGCAGAGTGGAAGGCCATCCCATTGACGAAAAGTTGGGAGCACGATTTGCCCGCAATGGAAGCGGCGGTTGATGCCAAAACCCAATTGGTCTATATCTGTAATCCTAATAATCCAACGGGTACCATTACGGACAGCAAAGCGCTGTGGAGTTTCTGTGAGCGTGTGGGGGAGAAGAAACCTATCTTTGTGGATGAAGCCTACTTAGAGTTTATGGACCCAAAAGACCAAATGAGCATGGTCGGTCTGTTGAATAAAGGCAAGAACGTTATTATCTCTCGGACTTTCTCCAAAGTGCACGGTATGGCGGGTATTCGAGTGGGATACATCGTTGCTCTACCTTCTACTTTAGAAAAAATTCAGGCAGTTACTCGTAGTAATATGAGTATGAACGTGACGGCGGTGAAGGGCGCAATGGCGAGTATGAAAGAAACGGACTTTTTAGAAAGCTGTCGAGTCAAGAACAAAGAATGTCGAGAATATACCGCGGCGGAGTTGAAAAAATTGGGCTACGAACCACTTCCTTCGCACACCAGTTTTGTACTGTTTCCGATTGCAATCGAAGGAAAAGAATTTTTACAAAAAATGTTTGGCGAAAGCATTGGTGTTCGAGCTTTCCAAATCTTTGGCGACAGCTACGCACGGGTTAGTATTGGCACGATGGACGAGATGAAGTTGTTCGTGGAGGCCTTCAAAAAAGTTATGGCTTAAATTACGTTGTCAAATTAATAATCAGCAACTGGACTCGGTTTGGTTGCTGATATTTTTTTCTTGAGAGTAGGGAGTAGAGAACAGAGAGGCGAGATTGTGGATGTAGAAACTTCACCACTATAGGATGTAGAAATTCTGTATTTATTTTTTCAAGAAACTGGTTTCTCACTACTATTCCAAAGACTCAATTTATTCAGAAATTAGTTTGAAATCGCCCGAACGTTTTTATGAGTGATAGATGGTTGATGTGGGCATAACCCGTAATTCGACCTAATCAAATAAAATCTACCAGTATGTATTAAACATCATTCATGCCTACCGACTTGGGTTTTCAAACCTACAAAATAGTTTTATGGGGATTGCATTACAAAAAACCATTGCCTTTCTATTGTTAATAGGAATTGGCGTTTTATTAAAAAAGAAAGTTACCTCTAAAGAACAACTAAAAGGAATCAAAGCACTCATTCTGAGTATTGCGCTTCCCGCAACCATATTTATTGCTTTATTAAAAATTGAGATTCAGCCAAGTTTGATGCTGTTGCCCGTCTTGGCTTTGGCCGCTAACTTTTTATTGCTAGGGGGTACTAAAATCTTTACCAAAATTGCGGGTATTAGTAGCAATTCGCCCAAAGCAAGAACTTTACTCATGTTAGTGCCGTCTTTTGCACCCGGTCTATCTTGTTTTCCCTTTGTCGTCGAATTTTTGGGCGACGAGAGCTTAGCAATGGCTGCTTTTGCGGACGTAGGGAACAAAATTTTTGTACTCATCATTCTGTACATCGTTGCGATGCGCTGGTACTATAAATTGTTGGCAAAAAAATCAACGGAGGTAGCCAGCAACAATAGCCGTTTAAAAGACTTAGGACTTTCCCTGCTGCGAGAGCCCATTAATTTGGTTTTGGTAGCGGCGATTCTAATGTTATGTTTCGGCTTAAACT
The DNA here is from genome assembly GCA_039024375.1 of Bacteroidota bacterium. Taxonomy (GTDB): domain Bacteria; phylum Bacteroidota; class Bacteroidia; order Chitinophagales; family Saprospiraceae; genus JAFMDF01. The sequence goes on along the minus strand of JBCCQK010000036.1, from coordinate 6,759 downwards.
TTGCGTCCTTACCCAACTTTCTGCAAGATACCATTTCTCGTATGAGTCTTTTAATGACTCCTATGGTTTTGTTATTTATCGGCATTGCGGTGAAATTGCGAAAGGGGGACATTAAGATGATGCTACAAATCTTGTTTTGGCGGTCTGGTTTTGCCTTCCTCATTAGTGCTGGATTATTGATGGTTTTGCCGAGTGATTTGCCGACTTACATGTTGCTATTAGCCGTTGCCTTTCCACAAAGTGCTTGTAGCTTTTGGCCTTTTGCCCACATGACGGCCGTTGAATCTTTGGAGAAAGATAAAGAAAACGTCCAGACGTTCAATTTGGACTTAGCACTCAATATGCTAGCCTTTTCCCTGCCTTTTTCAACGATTATTATTCTGACCATTTGCGCTAGTGGAGACGTTTTTGCGAATACCTTTACGGTAACGAGCCTCGGTGTAGTTTTCTTGGTAGTTGCTTTGCTTCCTTTTTTGTTAAAAGCAAAGAACGGTGTAAAAAACGTTTTATCTTACGAAAAGGTAGTGACTAGTGACTCGTAATTAGTGACTGGTGATTAGTGACTAGTTTAGATGTTGACAAGCGTATAAACTAGTCACAAATAACTAGTCACAAAACAACTAAAACGCCCGATTGCTCAACTGCGTCAAACTTATCTTCCACAAGCGTTCGTAGGGAATAATCTCTACGTACTGATTGTAGCCTTTTGCTCCTACTTTAGCTTCCTTCAACTTTTCCCGAAGTATTTCGGTCTTTCGAATGGTTCCATTTCGATGAAAAAGAATGAAAAAAATCTAATCTTCAAAAACGGGTTGCCGCCGTTCCATCGTCGCCTTAAACGCTTCTTCAATATCCGTTGAAAAAATCATGGCGGCGTTCCACAATTGAATATGTTTTAAGCCTTCTTCGACGCTATGGTCTCGGTTATATTGCAACACTTGTTTGGTACCCCGAATGACGACGGGGGACTTTGCGGCAATAGTAGCCGCTACTTGCTGAACTTGCTCCATCATCGTGTCATAATCGCTGTAAGTGCGGTTGACTAAACCGATAGTCTGCGCTTCGGCGCCAAATACTTTTCTACCCGTGTAGGACATTTCACAAGCTACACCGTAGGGAATGAGTTTAGGGAGTCGCTGCATCGTACCTATATCGGCTACTAAGCCCATGTCCACTTCTTTCACGCAGAAATAGGTATCTTCTGTTGCGTAACGCATATCGCAGGCGCTAACAACGTCCACGCCACCGCCAACACAGGCCCGTTGGATGGCCGCAATGACGGGCTTTCGGCATTTTTCGATGGCGTTGATACACTCCTGCAAAAACACCAAGTCTTCGATGAATTGCTCTCTTTTTCGTGCTTCGCATTTAAAATGGGACAACCGAGTAATGTCCATCAGCATAGAAAGGTCGATGCCCGCACAGAAATTTTTACCCTTGCCGCTCAAAATGACAACTCGGACGGCTGGATTTTTATCGGCATCTTCAAAAATGGCTTTCATCTCGTGCCACGCCTGTTTGTTCAGCGAATTGGCTTTGTCTGGCCGATTGATGGCCACGTGCGCAATGTGATTCTCAATGGTGACTTTAAATGCTTCGTAGGACATATATTTTTTATTTTTTGGTGAATACAATTTGTAGTTCAGAATTAGTACAAAAATACTAATTTTTTGGCATGGTCAAAGAATTGAGAAGTCAGATTTAAGACCGATAAACCCGCTCGACTGCGCAGCGGGCGAGTCTGTCAGAAGTCAGACTATTTTAAAACGTTGACAAACGTTTAATCAACGGGAATGAATCTCGTTTTATCTACTTAACTTATCTCAGTAGTTCAACTTACTTCTAGGTAGTTTTTGTTTGGCCCTATTTACCATTTAAAAATCATTTAGGAACAGTGAAAAAATAAATTTACCATTTCAAAAATTTTAACTTATTGATTGTCAATACTTTTAGATTTTGGATTTGTAATTTTAAATTTTCCTTAGCCTTCTCTGTAGCGGAAAATAGGCCGAGTCAAACAAGTCGGACCGCCGCCGCCTTTAATGCTAATTTCTGTGCCTTCGTAAGCAACGACTTCGCAACCTGCGGCTACCAATCTGCCCTGAGTAATAGGATTTCCTTCCACCATAATACACTTTCGGGGCGCAATGGCAAGTACATTGCAACCCATCGACTCAAATTCTTCGTCGGGCACTTCAACTAATTCGTAACCCCTCTGTAGCAATTCGTTGCGGAATTTGACGGGCATCAAAGTAGAATAAACAACTGCTAAATTTTTATCTACGGGACTAAAAATGGACATCAGATGAAAGACGTCCGATGGGCCTTTATAATGCGGTAGTGCTACTTGTAGCAAAGAAACGCCGATGGGTTCTAGTAATGCTTTTAGTTGGTTGAACCCTTCGTCGTTGGTGCGGTAACCGTGTGCAACGGCCAAAGTTTTTTCGTCTAACCAAGCGACGTCACCTCCTTCCACGGTTCCAGGTGCGTTGATTTGTCCGAGTATTTTGATGTTAGCGGCTTCAAACGCAGCTTTCGAAGCGGTGGGTTCTTCGGCTCGTTGTCCTTTACCCATATTGCACAGAATCATGCCCGCATTGGTCGAAATAGAAGCGTCGCGGCAGTACATAGAGTCCATCCCGACGGTGAAATCGGCGGGCAGTAACTGCACGTTGGTGCCTTGGGTTTGTAATAATTGCTGGAAATTTTGGTATTCGATTTTGGCTCGGTCGAAGTCGGGTTTTCCCAAATAGTTTAAGTCTTTCCAATTGGATTCGATAGTATATTTGTCCAGAAAAGCGTCGTCCACTTTTTTTATAAATACAGTTTCTATTCGGCCGTATTCTGAGTGAGCCGTTAAAGCGGTATCATTATCCAGTTTCCCTTCTACTTGGGCTTTGTTATATTCTGTAAATTTGCTTTCAACGAAAGCTTCAAAAGCGTCATTCAAGCGAAGATAGGCGAGCATATCGTGCGTCAGAATAGCTTCGTCGTCTTGAAAACCGAGCGCCTTCGCCTGTTTGATGGCTTCAAAACCATCGGTAGTGCGTTCCAAAACGGAATAAATACAAGCCAAGTGGAAATAAATTTCGGCGTCCTTGGGCGATTGTTTCAACGCTTTTTGGAAGTCTTCCAGCGCCTCCTCCAACTGATATTCTTTCAGTTTCAGAATACCACTTTTTTTTGCTTTATTTTCTCGTGGAATGTACGTTTTTTGTGGTCTTTGGCGGCCTTGCCTTGGGCGAGTTGGTTGGTTGAACCGAGGCTTTCGGCTATTTTTTTGCAGTAGCACATTTTTATAGACTAACTGACCATTTCGACGCAAGTCCAATAAAACCTGCCCTAATCCATTGACTTTAGTGGTCAAAATGAAGCGGACTCTGCGTCGGCCTTCTACCACGTTAAAATAGTGATTCGTGCCCCAAACGGAGGATTTTTGCGATACCGTTTGCCCATTAGCAGTTACTGTTTCTAGGCCTGCCCAATTATTGTGAAATTCAATAACGGTTTCGTTTGATTGTAATTTTTTGTAGTACATTTTATCAGTAAACTTTAGGAAAATGTAAAATTAGGAATCTAAAACTGCTGTCACGTTTGGCATAATCTAGAAAACGGTCATAGTTTATTTTTTACGCGTTCTTTAAAGGTTTTCAACGCAAAAGAATCTTTGCGTACATATTGAATTGAGTCGAAAGGGCCTAACGACACTTTAATCCGTATGTGTACGCCATAACGCAGAAGACCTTCCAGTACTCGAAGTGCTGGAAGGTCTGCGTGACGTATTATCAGTTATAAATAAACTCGATGTCCAATGCCCATCAACGTAATTAGCCTCAGGCGTTTGTGTACAGCACACTCTTAACCGCTTTGATAATCTTCGGTGCATCGGGCATATATGCTTCCACCAACGTCGGTGCGTAGGGTAGGGAAGTGTCCGCCGCATTGACCCGAATTACGGGTGCGTCTAAGTAATCAAAGGCGTATTTTTGAATCGTGTAAGTAATTTCTGCTGATACGCCCGCAAACGGCCACGATTCGTCAACGGCCACGATGCGGTTCGTCTTTTTGACGGAGTTGACAATCGTTTCGTGGTCCATAGGACGGATGGTTCGAAGGTCGATGACTTCTGCCGAAATCCCTTCCTTAGCCAACTCGTCGGCGGCAGCCAAACACTCTAAAATAGATTTATTAAAACTTACTAAAGTGACGTCCGTACCACTTCTTCGCACGACTGCTTTACCGATAGGTAATAATTCTACTTCGTCTTCTCCTTCAATGTAGTCCGTTTCCCAAGTGTTGCGAGAAAAAGAATACGTTCGCTTTCCAGCGGTGGTATTGTCCACTTCCAGAGCGTACATCAATTCGGATTCCATAATACAAACGGGGTCGTTGTCTCGAATCGCCGTTTTCAACAAGGCTTTGCTATCGAAAGGGTCCACGGAAGAAATAACTTTCAAGCCAGGCGTATTGGCCAACCAAGATTCGAACGTTTGGGAGTGTTGCTGTGCCAATTGTCCCGCAGCGCCCGACGGCCCTCGGAAAACGATGGGACAACCGTATTGTCCACCCGATTGGGATAAAGTCTTAGCGGCATTATTTACGATTTGGTCAAAAGCCAAAACGGCAAAATTCCAAGTCATAAATTCTACAATCGGCCGCAAACCGTTCATGGCCGCACCAACGCCAATGCCCGCAAATCCCAATTCGGCGATGGGCGTGTCAATGACTCGTTTGGGGCCAAATTCGTCCAACATTCCTTTACTAACTTTATACGCCCCGTTGTATTCGGCGACTTCTTCGCCCATCAAAAAGACGGTTTCGTCTCTACGCATTTCTTCGGACATCGCTTCTCTTAGAGCATCTCGGAGTGATAATTTCTTTCCCATGATTGGTGTGGTTGGTATTTTTTATCTAATTTTTTATTTCGAGCGGCAAAAATAAGCATTTTCTCCTAAGGTAAACAGGTAAAAGTCAAAAGTTGTTTGCTCAAGAATCTATCAAATTATCTCTTAGTTTCAAACCATCTTGGTATAAAACGACTCAATATTCTGTCCCGTATTTGCTCTGCAAACGATTGCGGGAAATTGTCAGTCGAAATAAAATCAGAAAAATTAAAAATCTCGCTACAAAGAATTACATTTGAGTCCTTAGCTTAACAAAAAACGAGAACCATGTCCACCGTTACGCTTGATTCTAAAAAACCTCGCCTTTCCTTCTGGCAGATTTGGAATATGAACTTTGGCTTCTTTGGCATCCAATTTAGCTTTGGCTTGCAGCAGAGTAACATGAGTGCCATTTATAAATATTTGGGGGCCAGTGAGCACGAAATTCCAATTCTTTGGTTGGCCGGACCCGTTACGGGATTGATTATCCAACCAATCATTGGGGCGATTAGTGACGGTACTTGGTCACCGAAATTTGGCCGACGAAAGCCCTTTTTCCTAATTGGTGCAATTTTGGCCAGTATCGCCTTGGTGTTGATGCCCTTCTCGCAGGCACTGTGGATGGCTGCTGGTTTATTGTGGATTCTAGATGCGGGAAATAACATCGCCATGGAGCCTTACCGAGCCTTTGTATCTGACAAATTGGAGAAAGAGCAATTATCTCTCGGCTTTTTGATGCAGAGCTTTTTAACTGGTTTGGGCAGTACGTTATCTAATTTCACCCCTGCTATATTAATATCGTTGGGCTTTTTTGCCTTGACCGATACTATGGAAAACGGTATCCCCATAGCCACTTACTGGGCCTTTTTCATTGGGTCTTTTGCTTCCATTTCAACCGTTTTATACTCGGTATTTACTACTTCCGAATATCCGCCCTCAGACGCAGAACTGGCCAAAATGAAGGAGGAAAAGGCAAAAGGAGGCGTGTTAACTCGAACATATAATGACATTGTGGAAGCCATCAAAGTGATGCCCTTGACGATGAAACAGCTAATTCCTGTGAAATTTTTTACCTGGTACGCTATGTTTTGCTATTGGCAATACCTCACTTCGGCATTATCTCTTTCCCTATTTGACACTTTAGACCAAGAAACGGCGGGCTTCAAACAGGCGCAAGTCTTGACGGGACAAATGAACGGTACGTACAATATTTTCTGTTTTCTACTAGCTTTCGCCTTAGTTCCTTTGGCCATCAGAATTGGTGCCAAGGGCGTACATTTTATCAGTTTATTGCTAGGGGGGATTGGCCTGATAGCTATTCCTCATCTGAATATAACGGATGTACTATTTTCCTTACCAAATCCTTTCGGCGAAGCTATCCCCGTTTTTTCGCTCTATCTCTATACCATTGGTCTTGGAGTCGCTTGGGCCTCTATTCTAGCCATGCCTTACCAACTGTTGGCGGGGTCTATTCCAAAAGATAAAACGGGCGTTTATATGGGGATTTTCAATATGTTCATTGTCATTCCTCAGATTATTCAAATCGTCACCATGCAGTACTTTGTCTATGATTTATTGGGCAATAACCCCATCAATGTCATTCGACTAGCGGGTACCTTCTTAATAATAGGTGGTCTGCTCACGCTGCTGATTAAAGAAGATAGTCGGCCGAGTGCAGAGGTATCCGTCGGCGGAGGTGGTCATTAAAGGAAAGTCAAAATTTGGAACTAGACAAAAAAAAAGCCCATGACTCTTCATGGGCTGGAAAAAACGAATCTTACAATTCTTTAACCAAAACTTACACATTAAAGATAATTGCAATCTTTGTGCCAAAAGTATGATGAATTATTATAATTTATAATTTTTTTTAATATTT
>JBCCQK010000035.1:0-29241 GCA_039024375.1 Bacteroidota bacterium | reverse complement strand
CTTTTTCAACAACTGGTAGTTCTGCTTCATAAAGGGATAATAGTTTTTTTAATCTTTCAAAGTTTCTTTCAGCGTTTTCTTTTTTCAGAATATAATACGTTTCTAAATAAGCCGAAAGTAAAGGAGATTTAGCAAATTCTTTTTTTTCTAGAAACTGTATGATTTCTTCTTCTAAGAAAGGTTCGTAAGTAGTGGTCATTACATCCGAACGGCTAATCATTTCACAACAACACTTCAATTTTTGTATCAGATAAAACTGGTCTAACTCATCCGAGGTAACTTGTAAATTTGGGTCATAATTTCTTAGATTCTGATTATTATAATGCAAATTAGCAATTTCAGATTTTTGGTATTTTAAATAGAAATAATCTATGTCTTCCCTTTTGCGCTCTTCTAGGATGGACTTCGATTTTTCAAAATGATACTTATAATGCTTGTCTAATTGTCTGGTAACGAGAGATTTTTGGATGTAATTATTAATGAGTGGAGGCTGAGATTCAAATTCTTTTTGAGCAAGAAACCTCTCTGCTTGGCTTAGCAAAAAGTTCATTGTATAGCTAAACTGTTTTTCGTTGTAAGGCTGTTTAGGATAGACTTTTTTAAAGACTTTTTCTTTTCGAATAGCCTTTTCTGGAAATTCAGGTGCTTGTTTGCGTAGATATTCAAAAAAGGGAATCAAATCTTCTCGACTATTGAAATAAGGAGATAACAAAAATTTTTTGAACCAGCGCCAATCTTCTTTATCGAAGGTTTTTAAAATGCCAATTAGCTTACTTTCTTGCATATTTTTCTTGAAAATTGAAACCTATTCAATGAGTTTTTAATAAACTGATAACGAATGTTTTAACGGAAATTTCTCTTTGGAAATTATGAGTGAAATGCCCATTTTATTCTGGAAAAATACAAAAAATGTAATTGTTCCTAACTATTATTTAAGATACTTTTACAAGGTAACTGCGTCTTTATTCTTTTTCAGAAACATTGGCGTAGGATAAGAACAACCGATTCGCCCCCACGGATTTAAAAAAACTATGTTAACAATGAGACTATTTCGACCACTTCTCTTTTTGTTACTTTTTGGACTAACTAATCTCTCGGCACAAGAAACGATTTGGCCCGGTGACGTGAACAATAATGGTATCGTTAACGAAGCCGATTTACTATTTTTAGGCTTTGGTTTTGGCGAAGTTGGCCCCGCCCGTAAAACGGTCAGTGCCGCTTGGCAGCCCGAAGTCGTGACCGCTACTTGGGCAACTTCCCTGGCGGGCACCTTAAATTTGGCCTACGCCGATTGTAACGGAGACGGAATAGTGAACGAAGAAGATGTGCAAGTAATCCGAGACAATTTTGGTCGAACCCACTCAGATGTAGTTTTTACTCCCGACGAAGTACCTGTGGGCGTTCCTGGCTTAAGTCCCGCTTTTAGCGTTCCCGAGTCGGAAAGTTTGGTGGTTACTCCTAATACAAGAACCCTTTCTGTGCCCATTAATTTAGGAAATGAGACGTTTCCCGTTACTAATCTAGTGGGTATTTCTTTTTATATCAAAACAAATCCTGAAGCCTTCAATGTCCAGGAAACTCGTTTTACTTTTAGTCAAGAAGGCTGGCTACCGATAGAAAATTCGACGACGATTACTCGGCAATTGGAAAGTGGTCGTAGTGCTGTAGGGGATTTAGTGGTTGCTTACTCCAAAACGAATCGTTTGCCTTCTAGTGGTAACGGATTGATAGGGAATATTGATTTAACACCCTCCTTTGTTGTTATTAACGATGTGCCAGATTTCAAAGTAACCATCGACAGCATCATTCTCTTCGACGACCAACTCAACAAAGTCCCCGTTTTGGGAACAGAAATTGTCTTCGACGCCGTCGGTTTTCAGGATAGTACGATGGTGGACAGCACAATTTGTCAAGGTGACGTCGTGGTTTTTAACGATTCTACGTTGACCGAAAGTGGGACCTATCGAGATACTTTCATGAATTCGGTGGGAGGCGATAGCATCATTATATTAAATCTATCGGTCAACGATACTTTTCAAACCAGCTTATCCGAAACACTTTGCCCGGGCGACACGCTCAATTTCAATGGACAAGGTTTGACCGAAGCGGGAACGTATCGAGATACGCTAACGGCCAGTAACGGCTGCGATAGCTTTCTAGTGTTGGACTTGACCGTGTTAGATACTTTCCGAACGGAACAGCTAGGATTCATCTGTGCAGGTGATTCTTTTGCTTTCAATAACCAAAGTCTAGCTCAATCAGGGACGTATCGAGATACATTGATGGCAACCAACGGTTGCGATAGTTTTATCGTCTTAAATCTAGTTGTGACCGACACTTTCCAAACGATGTTGGACGAGATGATTTGTGCGGGGGCAACCATAATGTTCAACGGACAAGCACTATCCGAAAGTGGCACTTATCGAGACACGTTGATGGCCGTGAGTGGTTGTGATAGTTTTATTGTCCTTAATTTGAGTATCATGCCCGCCGTAGAAACTGTGCTTTCCGATACGATATGTCAAGGCGAAGCGGTGTCATTCGGCGATACGATGGTGACCGAAGCGGGACAATACCGAGATACATTGTCCACTATAAATAGTTGTGATAGCATTGTGGTCCTCGATTTAGTCGTTTTAGATACTTTGCAAACGGTGTTAGACCGAACAATTTGCGCAGGAGATAGCTTTTTGTTCAACGAACAAAACTTGACCGAAAGTGGTGTTTATCGAGATACACTAGGTGCGGGTAACGGCTGTAGTCAGTACATCATCCTCAATTTGACGGTGAATGATACGCTACAAACCGTGTTAGACCGGACCATTTGCGAAGGGGATAACTTCCTTTTTAATAATGCTATGCTAACCGAAAGTGGTACGTATCGAGATACGTTGGTGGCGGGCAACGGCTGCGACCAATACATCATCCTCAATTTGACGGTAACCGACCGTTACGAAACCAATTTGTCAGCGACGATTTGTGCGGGAGAAGATTATGCGTTCAACAACCAGCAACTGACGGTAAGCGGCACTTACCAATTAATGTTACAAGCGGCAAACGGTTGCGATAGCATTATCAATTTGGCCCTGACCGTCTTAGACCCCATCGCTACGATGTTGGAAGCGCAGATTTGTGCGGGAAGCACCTACGATTTTAACGGCCAACCCCTCGACGTAGCGGGCGTTTATCGAGACACAATGATGGCGGATAATGGTTGTGACAGTACGATTGTCCTCAATTTGTCGGTAGCCAATAACGAAATGACAACCATCAACCAGACGATTTGCGAAGGCAGTAGCTTTGCCTTTGCGGGCGAAAATTTAAACGAAGCGGGTATCTATCGAGATACGATGATGACGACCAACGGCTGCGACAGCATAATTACGCTAGATTTGAAAGTATCCGACCGCTACGAAACGGAAAACAATCAAGTGATTTGCGAAGGCGAATCGTTCTTCTTCAACGAACGAAATTTGGATATTTCGGGAATGTACCAAGATACTTTTGTGGCCGTCAACGGCTGCGATAGTTTGGTAACGCTGAATCTAATGGTGGCCGCAACGGCCTTTACCCGAGTACAAGAAAGTGTCTGTGCGGGTGGCAGCTATTTCTTCAACGGGCAAGATTTGACCGAGGCGGGAACGTATTTGGATACCCTCTCGACCGTCAACGGTTGTGATAGCTTTGTGGAGTTAAGTTTACGAATACTACCAATGTTGGAAAGTACCTCCGAAGAAACCATTTGCTTCGGCGACACGCTTAATTTCTACAATTTCACGTTGACCGAAACCAATTCGTACATGGTAATTCTACGCACCGAATCGGGCTGCGATAGTATGGTCATCCTCAATTTGCTAGTATTAGACCCCGTAGAAACAACGTTGGACACCACGATTTGCCCCGGAAAGAGCTACGATTTTGCGGGCGGTATCTTGACCGAAGCGAATACTTATTCGGCGACCTTTACCGCTGCCAACGGTTGCGATAGCATCGTCGTAGTGAACTTATCCGTTGCCGATTCCAGTGATGCGGCCTGCATCATCAGTGATGTAGAGGAAGAGCAACTGGCGCCAATCGAAATATACCCCAATCCTGTCCGTGACCAGTTAATTATTAAAAATGACGCCGTAGAGTTGCGAACGATTCGCCTGTTAAACTTAGCGGGACAAACGGTTTGGCAGCAGTCCATTCCTAACGGTAATGCCAGCGACCAGCAAATCATTGACATGGGACAACTGACGCCCGGGGTGTATTGGTTGCTATTGCAAACGGAACGGGGGATTCGGCAGGAGAAAATTGTGAAATTGTAAAACGGAAGCTAGTTGTAACAAGTAGAATTGGTAGCACAGGCTTCAGCCTGTCCCGTTCAGTAGCCTTTAGGCCGCTTTAAAAAGGCATAAGTTCAAGGTCTAAAGCCCTTGTAACCCGACAGGCTGAAGCCTGTGCTACCAGTTTGTGCCGGCTACTAATCTGACCCATCACAACTCACGTAATGGATAATCTAACTCCTGGCTTCTCTTTTTGATAGCCCAATTCTTTTCCTTTCCTACAAAATTCCTTACTTTCGCCTTCCTCGAATTTTTGTATTATTTATCTCTTATTATGACAAGACGAGAAGCTGTTAGAAATATTCTCTTACTTTCCACGAGTGCCGCTTTTTTGCCTGCCTGTAATTTCGAAGAAGGCCCCGTTTACGCCAACGTTCCTTTGGAACGGGGCCAACGCACCTTCATCGAATTGGTGACGAATGCTATTTTGCCACGAGAAGGGACCGAAGTGATGACGCTAGAAAGTACGACAGATTTTATTTTGACGATGCTGAATGATTGCACGTCGCCCGAAGATATTCAAAAATATCTACTCGGTATCAAAGAATTTCAGCAGGGAGTAAAGTCGATGTATGATACGGCCTTCAAGCGTTTAGATGCCGAGCAACAAGTCGATTTGTTTACGACTTTGGGAGGTGCTGAATCCATGACGGAGGCCGCTAAACATTTTTTTAATAAGACGAACGGCTTAACCCGTTGGCACTTTACGGGGTCAGAGTATTTTATGAAAGAGGTGCAAGAATTTGAATTTGTGCCCGGCCGCTACATCGGCTGTCGAGCGGTTTAAATAAAAATAATGAAATACCATGTCAAATAACACAGACCACCATTTTGATGCCATCGTCGTAGGTGGCGGTATGAGCGGTAGTTTTGCGGCTAAAGAATTTTGCGATAAAGGTTTGAAAACGTTGGTCTTAGAACGTGGACCAAACGTCGAACACATCAAAGACTATCCAACGACCAGTATGCAACCTTGGGAATTTCCGCACCGAGGGCAAATACCTTACGAAGTAAAGAAAAATAATCCCGTTATTAGCCGTTGCTACGCTTTCAAAGAAGATGCGATGCACTTCTTCGTGAAAGATACGGACCATCCCTACGTACAAGACAAGCCCTTCGATTGGATTCGCGGCTATCAAGTGGGCGGGCGTTCGTTGATGTGGGCACGGCAGGTACAGCGTTGGAGTGACTACGATTTTGAAGGCCCTGTGCGAGACGGCTTTGCGGTGGATTGGCCAATTCGCTACAAAGACTTGGAAAAATGGTACACCTACGTCGAGCAGTTTGTCGGCGTTTCGGGCAATAAAGATGGGTTGGACAGCTTACCTGATGGAGACTTTTTGAAAGCCTTCGACTTGAATTGTGTAGAAGAATATTTCCAGCAAAGTGTCAAGGACAACTATAAAGACCGACACGTCATTTACGGGCGTTGTGCGCATTTGACGGAAAACAAACCCATTTTTCAGGAGCAAGGTAGAGTACTCTGTCAAAGTCGAACGGTTTGTCAACGGGGCTGCCCCTATGGTGGTTATTTTAGTGCCAATGCGGTGACGATTCCGTGGGCCATGCGAACGGGTAATATGACCCTCAGAGCCGATTCAGTCGTTTATTCTATTATTTTTGACGAAAAAGCGAATAAGGCAACGGGCGTACGCGTAGTTGATGCTCACACAAAAGAAACCACCGAATACTTTGCTGATGTTATCTTCCTCAATGCGGGCACGTTTAACACCAATTTACTGTTGCTCAACTCTAAATCGGAGCGTTTCCCCGACGGTTTAGGAAACGATAATGGCCTGTTAGCCAAATACCTTGCTTTCCACAACTATCGAGGAAAAATCAACGCGGTTCATCCTGAGCATACCAATAAGCGGACGGAAGGAAAGCGTCCAACGAGTGCTTACATTCCCCGATTTAGAAATGTCTATCGCCAAGAAACGGACTTCTTGCGGGGTTACGCGAGTGGCTTCGGTGCGGGGCGCTACCGAAATTTGAACCATAACGGTTTTGGAAACGAACTGACGCAAAATTTACTAAGCGGTGGAGAGTTTGGCCCTTGGCGAGTTAATTCCCATATGATGGGCGAAACCATTCCGAAGGAAAGTAACTACGTAGCGCTAGACCCCGAACAAACAGACGAATGGGGCATTCCGTTGCTCAAAGTGAACATTGATTACGATGATAACGACGAAAAAATGCTGCAAGACTTTTTTGAGCAGTTGACCGATATGTACAAAAAAGCGGGTTTTGTGGACATTAAAACGAGAGATACGAAACAAGCGCCCGGTCTGGACATCCACGAAATGGGTGGCGTCCGTATGGGCCACGACCCCAAAACGTCTTTGCTTAACAAATGGAATCAACTGCACAACTGCAAAAATGTCTTTGTCACCGACGGTGCTTGTATGACCTCCGTTTCGACCCAAAATCCTTCGTTGACCTTTTGTGCGTTGACGGCTAGAGCGGCTAATTATGCGATGGAGCAGATGAAGAAGGGGGAGTTGATTTGACAATATGCAATGAACAATGTGCAATGTGCAATTGGTAATTGTTAACTGATAATTGATAATTGAAATGGCAGACTACGAAAATATTGCGTACCATCAGAACGGCCCCATTGCCGTCATCATTCTAAATCGGCCGAAGGCGATGAATGCTTTGAGTCCGAAGCTAATGGTGGAATTGCGGAAGGCTGTGAAAGAAGTAGCCGAAGATGAGGAAGTAAAGGCGCTTATCGTCACGGGAGCGGGACGTGCATGGTCGGCGGGCGTTGATTTAAAAGCGTTGAACGAAGGGATTTCGGGCGGTATTTTTACAATGGACAAAATTCATTCGGACGCCAACGAAATTATTCGGTTGATTCAGACGATGCCCAAACCCGCAATTGCGGCGGTCAACGGTTACTGTTTTACGGGCGCAATGGAGTTGATGATGGGATTTGATGTTGTGATTGCGGCCGAAGAAGCCAAAATTGGGGATACGCACGCCAAATGGGGGATTTTGCCCAAATGGGGCATGAGTCAGCGACTAAGCCAATTGGTTGGACCGATGAAAGCTAGAGAATTGTCGTTTACTTGCGAACCGATTACGGGCAAGGAAGCCGCTCGGATTGGGTTGGTGAATAAAGCCGTGCCCTTGGACGATTTAGACGACGCCGTTAATGAGATGGTCAACAAGATGTTGGGGAATAGCGGTCAAGCCATTGCTGCTTTCAAACATCTCTATTACTCGGGCGAACAAGCGACGTTGAAGGAAGGCTTGCAAATCGAACAAGATTTTAATACAGCGATTACCGACCGAGAAGAATTTCTGAAAAATTTTGCAAAGAATAAGTAGTTATTGGTTATTTGTTATTCGTTACTTATCTAGATGTTGACCTGACGAGACGAATAACAAATAACGAATAACGAATAACAAAAAAAACATGAAAATAGCACCCTTTCATTTGGCATTTCCCGTCTATGACTTGGAGGCCACCCGTGCGTTTTACGAAGGCTTGTTGGGTTGTAGTGTCGGTCGCACTTCGGACCGCTGGATAGATTTTAACTTTCACGGGGCACAAATTACGGCCCACAAAGTGGACAACAAAGAAGTCGAAGCCAATACGAATCGTGTGGACGGCCGAGACGTACCCGTTAAACACTTTGGCGCCATTCTGGAAATGCCCGTTTGGGAAGCCTTGGCGGAAAAACTGAAAGCGGCGGGAACCGATTTTGTCATCGAACCTTACGTTCGATTCAAAGGCGAAGTGGGCGAGCAAGCGACCATGTTTTTCTTGGACCCCAGTGGCAACGCTATCGAATTTAAGTCTTTCAAAGATTTTGACCAGATATTTGCGACTTGAGCGCAAGGATAGAATTTCGGCGGTGCGGCGAATGAAATGCTCAGTAGCAGTCAAACGTTTACTAACCTTCTGAAGTTGACGTAAACGTTCAGCCTTATATCCGACGCATTGCCAAAATTCCTACTTTATAGCTAACATTTCTTCATACCTAATACTTAATTAATCTACTCTTGTCCACTGCTATTTACATTTTTTGTGTATTGACCATTGTTCTATTAACCTTTTTTTTGATTGCGGGGATGAACTACACGCTTCGTAGGGCGTATCTGGCCATGAAAGCCGATATGGCGAAGCAGCGAAAAATGCTCAAACTCGTTTCTTCAGGACTGGCCCTTTGGCTGTTAATTACAATGGTATTGTCACTCGGAGGGTACTACAGCAATTTTAAATATACGCCGCCGAGAATATTTTTCGTGGGATTACTACCTACTTTACTCGTCATTATTGCCTTGCTATTTTCAAAACAGTTCGCACAAATCCTCCGCTACGTTCCGCCCAAATGGCTAATACTGATTCAAAGTTTCCGAATCATCATGGAGATTATGTTGTGGTTGGCTTTTGTCGGTGATTTAATCCCTTTTCAAATGACTTTTTTAGGCTTCAATATGGACATCATTGCGGGGATTACGGCGTTTTTTGCCGCTAAAATCTTCTTCCGAAAGGGCCGCTTTTTTAAAATAGAAACGGTCTTATGGAATGTGTTTGGTATTTTATTATTGGTCAATATTCTCTTTGTGACTACGGTTTCCACACCTTCCCCATTTCGAGTTTTTATGAACGAGCCGTCTAGTGCCATCATTGGCAGCTTCCCTTTTATTTGGATTCCCACTTTTATCGTACCTTACGCACTGGCGATGCACCTGTTTTCGATTCGGCAGGTATTTATTAAAGAGTTGCGGCCGTTTGATTGACGGCTTTAATACCCCTACAAACAAAACAATTTGAAAATCCTATTTCCTTTTTTTCTGTTCTGTTCCACGATAGCTTCGGCACAAAGTGATAGCATAAAACTATTATTCGTCGGAGACATTATGCAACACGAACCACAGATTAAAGCAGCCGAAAAGGTACGCCACAAATCCTACGATTACGAATCTTGTTTTCGGTACGTTAAACCCATTATTGAACGGGCAGATTTGGCCATTGGCAATTTGGAAGTTACCCTTCCGGGAAAACCACCTTATAAAGGTTATCCCCAATTTCGAAGCCCCGACGATTTGGCCAAAGGACTAAAAGTATCTGGGTTCGACATTTTGGTAACGGCTAATAATCACTCCAACGATGCGGGGCGAACGGGGGTGATTAATACCATTGAAACCTTGAAGAGTAATGGTTTTCACCAGACGGGTACCTTTAAAAATGCTGCCGAGCGGGCCGCTTTTTATCCGCTTATCGTTCACAAAAAGAATTTTAAGTTAGCTTTTCTGAATTATACTTACGGCACCAATGGCATCAAAACAAGACTACCCGCTATTGTAAATTATATTGATACGGCTTTGATAAAAGAGGATTTGGCGGTTGCGAAATCCCGAAATCCCGATTTTACCATCGCCATTATGCACTGGGGAAAAGAGTATAAACTGGTCGAGAGTAAAAAACAACGCCAATTGACCCAATGGCTATTCCAAAACGGTGCGGACGTGGTGATAGGCGCCCATCCACACGTAATACAACCCATTAAAGTGTTGTCCGATGCGACTTTTCAATCTACTTACCCTTTAGTTATTTACTCGATGGGAAACTTCATTTCCAACCAAACCAAACCCAATACTGACGGTGGGATTATGGTAGAAATGACTTTGGTAAAAAATACAGAAACGGCGACTACTCGATTACTTGACCATCATTATATTCCCGTTTGGCGATATGTACAAAAAGATAGTAAGGGGCGTCGAAAGTATTTTGCCGTTCCCGTTTCGGCTTTTGAAAATGGCAACGAACAATATTTGAAAATGCGGAGTAAAGACCGAGCGGCTATGCGGGCGTTCGCTCGAAAAATGCGAAAACATTTGGCGCAGTGGGATGGGGTAGAGCGAACCATTGGGTTAGAAACGGTGCTAAAAAAATAAGGAGGAAATGGTGCTGCTCATGAGAAATGTAAAATGTAAAATTCAAAATTATAAATTTAAAAGTATTGATAATCCAAAGGTTAGCGTTTTCAAATTGAACATTTATTTTTCTCGTTATCCTATTCGACAAATAACAACAGAGGCCTTCCAGCACTTCAAGCGTTGGAAGGTCTTTCTTCCCAACTTTCGCGCAGCTAACACCTTACCAAAAGCTAAGAAATTAGCTATCTTTTTTATCTTTCTTTTCTGTTTCGCTAATACAACATTATCCGCTCAATTATCAACATACGATACAATCCAAGCTAGTCAATTCCTCAAAAAAGCCCAACAACAACTCGACGACTTCCAACTTGCTAATGCCAATGAATCTATTGATGCAGCTATCCAAATTTTAGAACAAATAGTACCCGCCCCTACTCAACTCGGTTATGCCTACAATATCAAAGGAGACGTTCTGTACGAATTAGGCGCTTTCGACGAGGCCATTGCCTATTTTTTAAACGCCAAAAGTTTATTAGCCAAACAATTTGGAGTGCCGCATTTTGAAATTGCCCAATCGCTTAATTTTTTAGGGCTTTGTCACTGGCGAAGAGGAGAATTGGAAAAAGCGACCGATTTCTTTCAACGAGGACTTAGGATGCGGCGGGAATTATTAGGAAATACACACCCAAAAGTGGCGGATAGTTATAATAATTTGGGAAATGTCGCCCTAGCTCAAAGAGACTTGACGGTGGCCCTAACTTCGTACCAAAAAGCCCTTCGTATTAGGAGGCAGAACTTCGGTGAGTCGCACCTAGACGTTGCTTCCAGTTTTAATAATATCGGTAGCTGTTACCGCTATGCGGGACAATACGCAACGGCCATTGACTACTACAATCGTTCGTTAGCTATTCGCCAAAAGCAACTAGGCGAAGACCATTCAAAATTAGGACAGAACTATCTGAACTTGGGCGATTGTTACAGCCAAATGGAACAGTTGGACACAGCGATTGTGTACCTCAATCGTGCGTTAACCATTTTTCAAAAACAGTTAGCGGCCGACGATATACAATTGGCAGATGTGTACTTAAATCTCGGTAATTGCTTTTTACGATTTGGCCAATCGACGGATGCTTTAAGCTTTTTCGAAAAAGCAAAAAAAGTACAACTAGCACATTACGAAGCAGATAGTCCCAATTTAATCACTGTGTACAATAGTTTAGCGAACGTGTTGGACGAACAAGGAGATTATCAAAAAGCCCTACTATACTACGAAAATAACCTCCACATTCTTCGACAACATCCCAGCTTTGGATTAACCCATCCCTTTGCCGCTTTTACCTATAATAACCTAGGGTTGGTAGAAACCAAATTGGGTAATTTCTCTTCGGCATTGCAACACTACACACAAGCGTACAATATTTATACAGCTCAACAAAACGACGAAAAAATAGCCGAAACGTTTAATAATATTGGTAATTGTTTTTGGGAACAAGGGAGTATTCAGGAAGCACTCCAAAACTTTCAGCAGAGTTTTTCACTGGTCAAAAAATTGGGGGGTGACTCAAACCAACAAGCACGTATTTTACAGAATATTGGCAACTGTTTTTTTGAACTCAACCAACTTGATTTAGCGGAAGCGAATTACCAAAAGGCACTAATATTGGTTATTGAAAAAGAAGGAGCGTCGAGCGTTCAAACGGCCAGTTATCGGGTAAATCAAGCGCAAATATTATTGAAAAAAGGACAGTACGAAGCTGCTTTGCAACAACTAAACATCGCTCAAAATTTATGGAGTATTCCCCAAAAGGTAGAGGATTTTCCCGATTTTATCCCGAATCCAACGGCGTGGCTGCGCTTACTCAATGCTCAAGGACAGACTTACTTTAACCTGTTTGAGCAATCTCAAAAAACAACTCATTTGACGGCAGCACTCTCCGCTTTTGATGCGGCTATCAGCGTAGTAGAACAAATACGCCAACAATTTCAAGAAGTGGCCTCTAAGCGGCAATTGGGCGAAAAAGCGCTCGAAAGTTTTGCGGGAGCTATCGCCGTTTGCTACGAACTGTATCAAAAAACAAAGGAGGTCAACTACGTGGAACAGGCATTTGACTACTCGGAAAAAAGTCGTAGCAATCTGATTGTGGAAGCCCTCAATACTTCACAGGCAACTTCTTTTTCGGGCATCCCCGACAGTTTAATAGTAAAAGAAAAACGGTTAAAGAATAACATTGCCTTTTACGAAAAAAAGCAGCAATTGGAAACCCAAAAAGGACTAGGGAAGAAGGAAGAAAGATTAGATGATTATCGGAGTAAAGGCTTTCAAAAAAAACAGGAGTACGAGGAGTTGATACAGCACTTTCGTGCAGCATTTCCAAGATATTTTGCTTTAAAATACGCCACGCCTACTACTCCAACGGCGGTGTTGCAAGAAGTGGTAGTTGACCCCAAAACGACGCTAGTTGAGTACTTTATTGCCGATTCAATGGTATATGTTTTTGTGCTCAATCAGCAGACGTTGTCCATGCGGAGAGTGGCCGTAAGTGCTGAAACGCTATTAAAAAAGATTAGAGATTTGCGAACATCCATTTACGCTTACTATGTGGATGTAAACCAACAGAGCGGCAAGGCTTACGAGCAATCGCTTGAAAAGTATGCGAGTATTGGTTTTGACTTATACCAAATATTATTACAACCCATTGAAAATCAGCTAAAAGAAAAGATAGTGTTCGTCAATGGAGGTATCCTAAATTATTTGCCTTTCGACGCACTGTTGAGTGAAAAAGTGACGAATACAGTTCGACTTAAACGCTATCCCTTTTTATTAAAGAAATACGAAATTTCTTACGCTTATTCTGCCAGTTTACTGCTGCGTTTGCAGCAATCCGAAAGCAAGGCTAAACGGCAAAAAATACTTGCCTTTGCTCCCGAATTTAAACCGAACGATGCTCGTGGACTTGCTCCGTTAGCTCACAACGTGGCGGAGGTACAGGGCTTAGATGAATTGGTGGAGACGACCATTTTTACCAAAGCGCAAGCGACCCAAGAACAGTTTCTTAGACTGGCTCCCGATTATTCACTCATTCATCTATCTACGCACGGGCAAGCCGACGCCGAACAAGGTGATTTTTCCTACTTGGCTTTCGCCGAAAAAATAGAAGAGGAAGCAGAAGATATTTTGTACGCCAAAGATATTTACAACCTTTCGCTGGCGGCAGAAATGGTAGTGCTAAGTGCTTGCGAAACGGGACAGGGTGAAGCGTTACGGAGTGAAGGCGCCGTCAGTTTGGGACGAGCGTTTTTTTACAGTGGTGCTAAAAGTATTGTACAAACTTTATGGAGTGTCGATGATGCTTCGACGCAGCAGTTGATGCACGCTTTTTATGAATATTTAGAAGAAGGGGCTACGAAAAGTGCTGCTTTGCGTCGAGCAAAGATGGCGTTAATGGACAATGGGAATTATAGTCATCCGTATTATTGGAGTGCGTTTATGCTAGTCGGAGATTCGACTTCTCTGGATTTGAGTAGTGGTTGGTTTGGATGGGGCGCTATCAGTTTCGCTTTATTGGCAGCACTATTTTTGTTTTTTTTAACACGGAAATGGGGAACGCAGCTTGCCCGTACGGGGAATTAGACGTTGACCTTTTTCTTATTTGTCCTCTGCTATCTACTGCTTCACTGCCACTGCTTACCGCCCCCTCAAATCTCTAACCGCATTTCCGTAATCAACTTTTTAAACCCCGCTTTTTCGTAGGCACGAACGGCGGGTAAATTATCGTCGTAAACGGTGAGGCGAATTTCGGATAAATTTCGGGCTTTGGCCCAATTGAGCAATTCTTGGGTTAGCAATTGGTTGATGCCTCTTCCTCGGTATTCGGGCAGGACGTACATGAAGCCTAGATAAGCGTAGTGGTCGTATTGTAAAAAAGGTTTGGCCGTTTTGATTTTGACGTAGCCCGAACAGATGATTTGCCCATCTAATTCACCGACGAACACCTCTGCTTCGTCTGATTCGATGAGTTCCGCTAGGTCGTAGTAGGAAATTCGGCCCGTTTTTAAGGTTGGATTATAGGGCCGTTCGGCTTCGACAATCCCTTGTTCGAACTCTTTTAAAACGGGTAGGTCGGTAAGGGTAGCGACTCTGAAATTAGGCGTATTCATTTTATGTTTTTGTGAGAAAATAAAGAAATCTTCAATAATACTCCCGAATATACCCGTATGCCCGCTCAAACAACGTCTGATTCTTATGTAATTTGTACTTTAGTAAAGCCTTCCGCAAAGACTTTTGTACTTCGCGTTCGCCCGCACTAGTGGTTTGCCAACCGGGAAAGCGCACCACTTTCACAATCGCATCAATATCGTTGACAATACGCTCGACAACGGCGGGTGTTTGGTCCGATTTTAACTCTAAAAACAATTCCGTTAAAGCGGCTTTGGGGGACTTTTCTTGCAGTTCGGCGAATAATTCTTTTTCCGCTTGCAGGGTTTCTTTGGCCAATTTGCACAATTCTTTGACGAACTCAATGGAGGTAATCAAACCTTGTTCGGCCTTGTCCCTCAATGCCTCTAATCGTTCGCTCAATTTTTTGAACTTTGGATTGCCCGCATTTTTTTTAAAACGTGCAATTAAGATTTTTTCGAGGGCTTTAGCTTGCTTTTGGTCGGGATTATTAAAAATGTCTTCTATGACGTCGGCATCTAATACAAATTCGTCCAATTGGTGGACCTCACCGACGTGGATATTTTCGTGAATCAATTTGGTTGTTTGTGCCCCCAAAGTAAACCACAATAATTTGCCAATATTATTCGCCGCTGGGCGAACCGATTCAAACACTTGTGATAGCCAGCGGTAGTCTTTTTGGTATAAATCCAGCACTCTATCGGGCGATAAGGATTCCCATATTTTAGCTAGCACTTTAAAATCTTTGGCAAAATTATCCCGCTTTTCGTTGGTATTAATGGCGTTTTGGGCACTTTCTAAGCCTTCGAAGCCTTCCAAAGTCCTATCGACGCCCATAAAATGACCCAAAGCCGCCTGCATTGCACTCGGCAATCTATGCCGCAATTCGGACAAATTGGTAATTACTTTTCGCAGACCATCTTCGTCAAATTGTAGGGCTTTGGCCGCATCGTCAAACACCCCAAAATAATCCACAATCCGCCCAAACGTTTTGTTGGGAAATAGGCGATTCGTACGACAAATCGCTTGTAGCAGCGTATGGTCTTTGATGGACTTATCGAGGTACATCGTTTGCAAAATCGGTGCATCGAAACCCGTCAATAATTTGGCCGTCACAATGAGGAATCGTAGCGAGGAAGTCGCATCGTTAAATTCATCGACTATCTTTTCTTGTTGGCTTTTATCCACCCCCCACTTTTGCTTAAAATCGGCCGTATCGTTAGCCGAAGTGGAAATAATGACTTTACTCACTTCGGTCGGAAAATGTTTGTCTAGTTCCTCCTTGTATTGCACACAGGCGTAGCGGTCGGGCGTCACAATCATCGCCTTAAAACCGTGCGGTTCTACTTTTTCTTTAAAATGGGTCGAAATGTCTGCCACAATTTTTTCTACCCGCTCGGGCGCTTTCAAAAAAGCCGCCATTTTCGCCGATTTCCGATTGAGCGTATCGGCCTCTTCGTCACTCAAAGCGGCCCCGTCTCGAAAAGTTTTAAAGGCTTGGTCTATCGTTTCTTTATCAACGTGTATATCAACCAAGCGGGGTTCAAAATGCAAAGGTAAAGTTGCCTCGTCTCTAATAGAATCGTGGAAAGTGTAGCGAGACAAATAGCCCCCTTCGTCCGACTCGGCGCCAAAAGCCCAAAAGGTATTTTTGTCGGCTTTGTTGACGGGCGTTCCCGTGAGGCCAAACAAAAAAGCATTGGGTAAGGCGGCTCGCATTTGACGCCCCAAGTCGCCCTCTTGCGTGCGGTGGGCCTCATCGACCAAGACGATGATATTGTCTCGGTTGTTCATATTCGGCGGCGCATCCCGAAATTTATGAATCATCGTAATGATGATTTTGCGGGTGTCCCGGTGCAACAATTTTTGCAGTTCTTTGATGCTATCGGTCGTCTCTACGTTGGCAATATCGGCCGCATTGAAGGTCCCCGTAATTTGCGTATCTAAATCGGTGCGGTCCACCAATACGATAACTGTTGGGCTTTTGAGTTCCTTTAATTTTCGCAATTTTTGAGCCGCAAAAACCATCAACAGCGATTTGCCCGACCCTTGAAAATGCCAAATTAAGCCTTTCTTAATGCGCCCCGCTTTCACCCGTTCGACAATCTTATTGGCCCCCTCGTATTGCTGAAAACGACAGATAATTTTAAGGCGCTTTTTCTTTTTATTGGTCGTGAAAAGCGAGAAATTTTGTAAGATGTCGAGTAAGCGTTTTGGCTGCAAAAGGTCCGACAGTTCCTTTCCGACTTCGCCTAGACCTAGTTGTTGAGCGAGGCCATTATCGGGTTTTTCTAATCGCCACGGCGCCCAAAATTCTAAAGGCGTGCGAACCGCCCCGTAGAACAATTGCTTGCCTTCGGTGGCGAAGGACAAAATATTGGGGACAAATAAAGGGGTGGCCGCATTTTCGTAAATATCATGAATTTCGTGTGCTGCGTCTAACCAACTCACCGACGGTCGAGTCGGTGTTTTGGCCTCTCCAATCACCACGGGAATACCATTGATGAACAACACCACGTCGGGTATCTTCGTCTCCCGCACCCGCATATGAAACTGATTGGTAACGATGTATTCGTTATTGTTCAAATCGGCGTAATCTATCAATCGCACGGGTACATGGCGGTTATTTTTACCAAAGGGCATCGTTTTATCGCCTCTTAACCATTTAAAAAATTCTTCGTTGGCGCGTACCAATCCCACTTGATGGACCGACAAAATAATGGCCCGCAGTTTGTAAATTACCTCGTCCGCTAATTCGGGACGCACTTTGATGGTGGGATTGAGGCGCACCAATGCGGCTTTTAGGTTGGTTTCTACTAATACTTCTTGGGTGCTGCGTTGGAGTTGATTGGCGGGTAGGTAGCCCCATGTAGCGCCGTAAGGAATAACGGGTTCGGCGGCCACCGATTGGTTGAGATTAACCCCCGTTAGTTGGTGAATAATGTAATGTTCTACGCTGTTGAGTTCGTTGAAGGCCATTAGCGGTTCATTGGATATTTTTGAATGGGTTTAGCTTTCTAAGTAATGACGAAAAAATAACTTGGTATTTTAGATTTTTAATTGAATCTTTTTTCCATAGATTTCCAACCCATTAAAAAAAGAATCCATTTAAAAATCGACCAACTTATTTTTTCGTCGTCTCTAAATTAGAAAATTGACTCATTCAGCAAAGAGTGAGTAGAAATCGTGTAGCGTCTCAACGTAGTTTGATTAATATTTAATATTAGTTGGCGGATAGGTCCCGAGCGTAATCTTGCAAATGCTTATACGCTATTTCAATTTGATTCGGTTGGAATAAATCCTTTTTTCTTTTGTTCCATTTAGATAATTCGTTAATAATTTCGGGTAATTTCTTGTGAGGCTCACCAACCGAAAGATAATCTACGCTAGATAACAGTTCTAACGAAAACATAGACTCGAAGCCTCGTAATAGCCGTATAACATCCTCCAGTCTTTGTTTTTGTTCGGCAGAAAGGTGCTTGCGAACGAACTGATTGACCTCTTCGTATTTTTCGTAATTTAATTGCAAAGGTTCAAAGGGGCTGACCTCATTTTGCTCCATCCCTTTCAAGTAAACACCATTCATGTTCAGTAATACATGATTCAATTGTACGGCGTAGGGCCCGTAATGGTAAGTAAATTGGCATATCTGAAAGCATCCCTTTGGTAATTTTAGGTCTAGTCCCTCCTGTAATAAAACCTTTTAAGTCATGGAAATTAAAATATTCTTTAACTAAATATCTGCTTTCTGCTGTAATTTTCACAACATGTGCATGATTATTAACCCAACATTTTTCGTCAAACTCATATGCGATAGGGAGAACTCTTGACTTTAAGTTCTCTCCATCTTCTGAAATTAGAAGAATGGGTTCATCAAAAATATATCCTTTTACATAATCTACGATTCCACTAGCTCCAAAATAAGGTACTTTGCCCTTCTTTCTAACACTTTTTTTAATCGGAATCCTTCTATTGTCTAAATTTTCGGATATGTCAGAAAATTTTACTTTTCTGCAATCTGTTTTGTTAAAAGATTCTTTAAGGCATGATTTTTTTACGCTTGCCAATATAGCTTCTTGTGAAATCAAGGTCTCCACCACAGCATCCCCCGCCCAAAGCAATTCCGCCAATCGTTCCTGTTGGTCTTTGGGAGGAAGGAGAAGTTCGTATTCCGCTAAGTCTCGCCACTTGACTCTTTTGGACATCGTACCAGCCGCATTGGAATTGGCAAAATCCCACAATCTATCGGAGTTAACAATGAAAGCTAAAAAGCCAGGAACTATTTTATCGTGATTTTCTACCAGAACAAAAGCATCCCCCGAACAGACGCCATCAAAATCAACCATTGAGGCTCTGCGCAAATACGCATTTCTTCTAGCAAAAAGAATATTCCCTTTTTTAAAAGCTTTCATGGAAGACCCTAAATTTTTGGTACTTCCCCAATTTTTTATTTTTAAATCACCCGAAACAAAGTGCTGTAAACCAACAAAACGGTCCATACCAGATTCCGAAGGGTTATCTACTCGATTGGAGACTTCTTTGGCCAAATCTCCTAATTTGACGGGTTGCCAACTTGACTTATCTATATTTAATTTTCTTTCCAAAACCGTATCAACCATTTTCTACCATTTTAAAAAGTTCACTCATAGCATTTTTTAAATCTAATGAGGCCGTTTCCCAATCCGAAAGAATTTTTCCAAAATCCTCTCTTTTAGCAGCTTCCTTTTTTACAAAAAGCTGAACACTTAGACGAGTATTTTTATCTTCTAAAATGGTAGCAATATCTACTACTTCCGAAAATGTTTCTTCCGTTTTAAATGTTTTGTAAGCCTTCAAAATCCTTTCAGTGTGGGTGTCATCCAAGTAACTCATGGTCTTCTCTTTTCTGACCTCATCCACTGCTTGAATAAAAAGGACTTTTCCTTTGCGACTTTGAGCTTTGTTATTATTGGTAACCAAAAGACAGGAAACCATGGACGAGTTGTAGAAAAGATTAGGGCCCAAACTAATCACGCATTCTACAACGTCTGATTCAATCATCCGCCGCCGCATTGCCGCCTCCGAATCCCGAAATAAAATACCGTGTGGCCAAAGCGAAATCGACCGTCCATTGGCCAAATCCAAACTTTGCTGAATATGCTGCTGAAAAGCATAATCTGCACAGCCCTGCGGCGGTGTCCCCCACACATTGCGCCCGTAAGGGTCATTAACAAAACTGGCCCTATCCCACGATTTAATGGAATAAGGTGGATTGGCGAGAATGACCTTAAAGCGTTTCAATTCGTCGTTTTCCAAAAAAGCGGGTCGAGCTAAGGTATCCCCCCGCACTACCTGAAACTCTTCGATGCCGTGCATAAACATATTCATGCGGGCAATCGCCGAGGTAATCAAGTTGATTTCCTGTCCGTATAATTTAAGGGTGCGGTACTCTTTTCCTTCGGCTTTGAGGTGCAAGGCACAATTCAACAACAAGCCACCCGAACCGCAAGTAGGGTCATAAACCGATTCGCCCGGCTGCGGGTCCATTATCATGGTCATCAATTTGACGACGGTTCGATTGGTATAAAACTCGGCGGCCGTATGTCCACTATCGTCCGCAAATTCTTTGATTAAATATTCGTAAGCATTGCCCAGTTGGTCGTCGGGCACATTTTTTAGGTCTAATTGATGCTGCGAAAAATGCTCCACCAAATTGGTTAAGGTCGCATCCGACAAGCGATTTTTGTTAGTCCAAGCCGCATCACCAAAAATGCCGTACAGCGTATCGGGATTGGCCTTCTCGATGCCCCGCATGGCTTCCTGAATCGCCATACCTACATTTACGGTCGTTTCTCGCACATCTCGCCAATGCGCCCCTTGGGGAATTTGGAAGCGGTGGTTTTCTTCGAAGGCGGCGTATTCTATATCTCCGTCACTCTCTTCCAAGGCCTCTTTGTATTCCTCGTCGTACACATCACAAATGCGCTTGAAAAACAAGAGGGGGAAAATGTATTGTTTATAGTCGCCCGCGTCGATGGTGCCGCGGAGGGCGGTGGCGGCGCCCCAAAGGTATTTTTCTAGTTGTTTTTGGGTCATTGAATAAACTGTTTTAAAATGGATTTAAATTTTTCTTCTGCCTCCAAACTCTCTTCCCAAGCCTTCTTCAAATCCACCAAAGCCTCTTCCACACTTGGCAAATCGTCCTCAATAATCTTCTCCACGTATAGCGGAATATTCAAATTAAAATCATTGGCTTGCAAGTCTTGGTAAGTGGCCGCCGTGACATAGTTCTCCACGTCGGTAAACGCTTGATACCAGTCGTAGATTTGTTGAACGTGTTGGGGTTCCAAGTAATTTTGGGCCCGTCCTGTACGGATTTGGTCAGACGCATCAATGAACAAAATTTTCCCCTTTTTATCGGAGGTTTTTTGTTGTCGAAAGACGAGCACACAAGCGGCCAGTTGCGTCCCATAAAAAATATTGCCTCCCAAACCGATGACGGCTTCTAATAAGTCTTGCTCCAAAAGCGCTTTCCGAATGCGTCCTTCGGCCCCTTTGCGAAACAAAGCACCGTGTGGTAAGACCACTGCCATACGCCCATTTTTTGGTTGCATGGATTTTATCATGTGCTGTACCCAAGCCATATCACCATTGCCTTTGGGCGGTACGCCCGCTATATTTCGACCGTAAGGGTCATTGGCCCAATCGGAGGCACCCCAATCTTTGAGCGAAAAAGGCGGATTGGCAATCACGCAATCAAAAGTTTTAAGTCCGTCGGCGGCAAAAAAAGCGGGGCGGCGCAGCGTATCTTCTCTAGCAATTTGAAAATCTTCGACGCCGTGCAGAAACATATTCATACGCGCAATCGAACTGGAGGTCAAGTTCTTCTCTTGACCGTACAGTTTCAGGGTCCGAAAGTCTTGTCCTTGTCGTTGGAGGTGATCAATGCACTCTAGCAACATACCACCCGTGCCGCAGGCGGGGTCGTAGATGCTTTCCCCTTCTTGTGGGTCAAGCAACAAACCCAACAAATGCACTACGGAACGAGGGGTATAAAACTCCCCCGCTTTTTTGTTGGTCAAATCCGCAAAATGTTTGATGAGGTATTCGTAGGCTTGGCCCAGCATATCGGGTTCAACGGCACTATTGGACAAATTATACTGCGAAAAATGTTCGATGAGGTCGATGAGTAGTCTATCGGAAAGTTTGTTTTTATTGCTCCATTGGGCGTCGCCAAAAATACCATACAAAAATTCTTGGTTGGCTTGTTCGATACCTCGCAGGGCTTTCTCGATGGCTTGCCCGACGTTGGTGGTCGTTTCTCGCACGACCTGCCAATGGCAACCCGATGGAATCTCGAAGCGGTGAAATTCGGGTAGTGCAGCATATTCTTCGTCTCCTTCTGATTCGGCTAAGGCTAACTGATATTCTTCGTCGTAAACGTCCGAAATTCTTTTGAAAAATAATAAGGGAAAAATATACACTTTAAAATCAGAAGCATCGACGGGCCCTTTGAGAATCCAAGCCGCTTTGGAGAGGTACTGTTCGAGTTGAGAGAGCGTGAGTTTATCGTTGGTCATTTATGTTGGTGTACGTGTTGTGCAAGATTACTTTGAGCGAGTAAGATAGGTACAAATTAGGAGTTTATCAAAGAGGTGTGAGTGCTTTCCTTTTATTACGATTTTCCTCGCCACCGCAAAGAAGCTGTATTCTCTGCCAGCAAAACGCTCTGATTTTCCTTGTAACGCTCCAATTTATCAATCACTGCCTCCATCTCCACTTTTGTACATTCCGCCGTAAACACCTGATACTGTTCTGTCCATTTTTGACCTAACGCATTATCGTAGGCAATGCGACGATAGCAATGATTTTGGAAGTCGAGGTGCGGATATTGGCGGACCAAGTTAGCGACTAATTGACGGATGATATATTGGTACCGTTGTCTAGTCATAGCAATTATTTTACCCTTGAACAATTCTTGCAAGTAATAGGTTTTATCGGTCAGTTCAGCCCTAATAAAGAACAAGTATAAAAAGTCTAAAAACGATGTCCACTTCCACCACTTTCCAACACCTCACCGTCATCGAACTAGCTAGTGTCCTAGCGGGTCCGGCCGTTGGCCTGTTCTTCGCCGAACTCGGAGCGACCGTTATTAAAATTGAAAACAAAAAAACGGGCGGCGACGTCACCCGAAAATGGAAGCTAAGTTCGGAGGATAAGGACAAAGCGGACTCGGCCTACTATCATAGTGTCAACTACGCTAAGCAAGTACAGTTTCGAGACTTGCAAGATGCGATGGATAGACAAGCCGTTTTAAACCTAATAAAAGAAGCGGATATTGTCGTTGCTAATTTCAAGCACGGTGCAGCGGAGAAACTAGGGATGGCCTACGAACAGCTAAAAATCATTAATCCACGACTAATTTATGCGGCCATTAATGCCTACGGAAAAGAAAATCCCAAACTGGGTTTCGATGTGGTCATACAAGCGGAAACGGGGTGGGTGTATATGAACGGTGCCCCCGATGGCTTGCCCATGAAAATGCCCGTCGCCTTAATGGATGTCTTGGCGGCGCACCAACTCAAAGAAGGTATTTTGATAGCGTTGTTGAATCGCTACCAAACGGGGAAAGGATGCCAAGTCTCTATTTCTTTATTCGACACGGGCGTAGCTTCTTTGGCCAATCAAGCCAGTAATTGGTTGAACGAAGGGTACGTTCCGCAGCCCAAAGGCAGCCAACACGCCAATATTGCGCCCTACGGTGATATTTTCGAGACGGCCGACGGTCAGTTAATTATCGTGGCACCTGGCGTCGAAAAACAGTATTGGAAATTGTTGGACTGTTTAGATTTAGGGTATTTGAAAAATGATGAACGATTTGTTACGAATGCGCTTCGATTAAAAAATAGAGCCGCTTTAAATGATTACTTGAGTACTGCTTTTCGCCGATACGAGTCCGCGGAAATTTTAACCAATTGTGCGGAGCAGCAGGTGCCAATCGCTCCCATTCGAGACTTACAACAAGTGTTTGCCTTGCCCGCTGCTCAACGATTAGTGCTGTCTCAAACGGAAGCGGATGGTACCATTAGTAAACGAGTGAAAACGGTTGTTTTTGAGATAGAGAATTGATGTACGATAGGAACACGGATTTAACGGATAAAACGGATGGGAACGGATTTTTCCATAATTCATAATGGTTTCTCAATGCACAACTCGAAGAGTCGTGTTACTTAGCGTTGTCAACTGTAACACAACTCTCCGAGTTGTACAGAACCATCAACAGCGACACAACTTCGTGAGTTATACAGAATCTACAATCCGTTACTTAAAGTAAAAGCTACTTTATGCCGACAAAAATCTCCACTTCCGACGCCGCTCCGTTGTGCGATTTTACTCCATAGACCTCAAAATCGGCTTGATAGGCTCGGTTCAATTCCTTATCCTGTGCCCAAATTTGCTGCCAAGTGGCTCCAATGGAAGCGGGGATTTCGCCTTTGGCTACAAAGGGCTGAAACGTGCCGCCTGAGATTACTTTGCCGATCATACCTTTTGGAATAGTGTCTAAACTGCTGACTTTATGGCCAATAATGGTGGTGTAAGCGCCTAAATAATTGGATTCGTAATCGGTGTAAATGGCATAAATTTCTGGACTGATTTTGTTGGGTATCCGATTAGATACGTCCATGCCGTAAAATTTTCCCCACAGTGGGCCAATGTCTTGCATGGCTTGGGCGTGCGTTGTTGTGACGGCAATGCCGATAACTTTAAAATCCTCCAATCGTTGGGTGTCGGGTGTAGTCATCTTGTAAGTGTTGATGTTAATAAATGAGGTAAAAAATAAAAGTAAAATAGGCATAACTGCTCCTTTAGAATCTTAAAAAATCTAAAGGTAGTCCGACCCTGTGACAAGGGTATGTCAGGGGTTAAGTTTCGTATTCAAAATATTCGGAAAGTGTCATCGAATGGGGCGTAAAACGGGTGCTAGTGAGCTGTAATTGTTGAATGCGGTCGAGGCGAAATTGGCGAAACGCTTGGCGCAGTTGGCAGTGGGCAATGAGCACCCAATTATCGTTGGTACTGTACATGGCAAAAGGTTCGACCATCCGTTGGGTGGTTTTTTCTTGGTAGGTCGTGTATTCAATTCGGACGACTTGATAATTTGTCAATGCGACTTGTAGTTGAGATAAGTGGTTGCTGGTTTGGTCGTTGGTTTGGTTGTTTCTAAAAACGACTCGCTCGGCAAGTAAAACTGCTTTGTCTTTCTCGCTGTATCTCAACACTGCCTTAATCTTTTCCATTGCTTTTTGGTACGCTGCAATTAATGACGTGTCTTTATTTCTAGCAATCAGCTGCTCTGCGGTAATGAGCGCATTGGCCTCCGTTTCGGTGAATGAGACGGGTGGCAAATGGTAGCCTTCTATTAAGGTGTAGCCCTTACCTTCTTCGGTAACGATGGGGACGCCCGACCGTTCTAAAGTACGAATATCTCGATAAATCGTGCGAACGCTGACGTCGTACTTCTCGGCCAATTCGGGCGCAGTGACTAATTTTTTGGTTTGTAATTGGAGGAGGATGGCAGTTAGACGGGCGAGACGGGGCTTTTCGTGGTCGGTCATTTTTTTGTACGGTTTTACGGTAAAGGGTACACGGTTTACGGTTCGCAATGTAGATAAATTATAGACTTTTATTATTTACTGAATTATCACTTATCCAGTTTTCTTCGGGCTATCCGCTCTCTTGCTTGCACTAACGCTTGTCGCAAACGTTTCTCTAATTCCGCTTTGGGTGGTAACTCTGTCCAATATTCGGCTACCATAATGCCGTCTTTGTGCATTTCCAAGAGTTCGACTTGTTCGTCGTTGGCTACGGCACAAAGGATTAATCCGATGGGGCTATTTTCTCCATCTTGTCTATCGTAGCGGTTGAGCCATTTCAAATACAGTTCCATTTGCCCTTTGTGAGCGGGTTTAAATTCCCCAAATTTTAACTCGGTGGCCACCAATCGACGTAGTTTTCGATGGAAAAATAGTAAGTCGAGGTAAAAATCTTTGCCATCCAAAATGATGCGCTTCTGGCGTTCGACAAAAGTAAAGCCGTTGCCCAATTCTAAGATAAACTGCTCTATCTCCCGCAGTATGGCTGCTTCCAAATCTTCCTCGGAATAGCTATCGTGCAAGCCCAAGAAATCTAGGAAATAGGGGTCTTTGAAAATGCTGAGTTGGCCTGTATCGGTAGTTGGGAACTGACTGTCGGCAATGGTGCGGCGTTCGTAGGCTTTGCGTTCTATTTGTCGGCGAGTGTGTCTGATAGACCAGTTTTCTTCTCTAATTCTTTGGGCATAAAAATGACGAGCCGCTTCACTTTTCAACCTAAATAACTCTACAAAATGCGACCAACTCAATTGTGACGACAGCGTCGTCACAATTTCCAAATCATCAAAAACAGTAGCAAATTGTATCATTCGCCGAATGTTTCTCAATTGAAAACTCCTGCCGTATCTCTGAGTTAACTGTTCGGCAATCCCTTTGACGACCTGCTTTCCATAAGCCGCCCGTTCCGCTCCTAATATATCCTCATTGATTCGTTTTCCTACTTGCCAAAATACCAGTGTCAAGGTGCTGTTTACTTGAGCAGCCGCTTGTTTTTGGCCGCCTTCAATAATGACAATGAGGTCGCTGAGTAAGTCTTTTGGTTGCGGGTTGTTTTCTAACATAGTGGTAGTTTTTTGCGATTTTGTTTACTTTATCAATCTTCCGTCTTCTCTCTATGATAAATCTCTTCTATTTCTCGTCGTAGTTCTTCTTCATTAGGCAAATACAATTGATACTTACTCACAAAGAGCTTCGAAGAAATACCGTGCATTGCATATTTAATCAATAGTTCGTCTTTTTCTCTAGCGAGAACGATACCGATAGGTGGATTATCACCTTCTGTATTTTCTTCGTTTTCAAAATACCCTAGATACATATTCATCTGGCCGACATCTTGATAGCTGGCCTTCGCTATTTTTAAATCCAAAAGGACAAAACACTTCAAAATCCGATGGTAGAATACTAAGTCAACGTAGTAATGTTGATTGCCTAAAGTGATGCGGTATTGCCGTCCGACAAAGGCAAAACCTTTACCCAATTCTAATAGGAACTGTCCTAAATGCTCGATTAATCGTTTTTCTAAGTCTGATTCGCTTAGATGGTAAGGCTCGGGGATTTTTAGGAACTCCAGCACATAAGGGTCTCTTATCAAGTCCTGAGGTTGTTCTACTTTTTTACCTTCCTTGGCTAATTTTAATATGCCCTTTTTGTCAGTACTAGCTGCTAATCGTAAAAAAAGAGCCGTCTTCTTCTGTCTTCTAAGTTCTCGAATATTCCATTTTTCTATTATGGTTTGTTTCTCGTAGAAACTTCGTTCCAAATCGTTATCTATCTTTAAAAGTTCATAATAATGCGACCAACTCAATTTGTGTGACAGTGTCACACGTTTTGGATATTTAAGGTAAAACTGGCGCATATAGCCCAAATTACTACGGCTAAATCCCTTGCCATAACGTATCCGTAAATCATTCGATAGTCGCTCTAAGAGATTATCGCCGTAGGTGGCTTTCTCACTGCCGCCCTGTTCAAATTCTACGATATGCTGCCCGATTTTCCAGTTGGTTTGCACTAATTCAGACTGGACGGCGCTGACCGCTTTTTGCTGTCCTGCTTGGTAAGTTGTTCCGATTTGGATGACCAATTCGTTGTAGGAATTACTTTTTTGTAAGTTACTCATAATATTTTTTGAAAAGCCTTTTCATAAAGGTAAGGAATCGTGAGAAATTTCTGTAAAATACTAATTTTTGTAGTTACTTCAATAAGTGGACTAGCGTTACATAGAATTAACGCTTCCCTTAATTTTCTCCCAATTTTTTCAGACAATTCCTCTCCTTTAAAATATTTTTGCCCCCCAATAAGTTACAGTTGTGACCCCTATTCGTACCCGAAGTCTAAATAATAACTCCATTTCACTAATTTAAAAAACAGGATGCAGTTACCTTACCGTTTTTTTTATCTAATCTTTAGCTTTTTCCTATTTAGTCATCATTTAAGTGCGCAGACCGTCAACTTCGAAGAGACGTGGAAGGAATTTTTGGACAACAACAAAATTTCCAATATGAGCGCCTTGAACAAGCCCAGTAAATACGATGACCCGCTGAACTACATCAAGTACTTATTGATGAATACCAATAATAGTTTTTGTCAAAGTGAAATGGACAGAGCCGAAAGTTTGATGGCGGAAATCAACGAATTTTCGACCAAAGCCTACGACCGAGTGCCGAAGTTCACCGAAAAGAAAAAGGATTTGGAAGCCAAAATAAAAGCCTACTATGATATTGAGGTTATCTGGCAAGAATTTCTGGAAACCAAAGAGGTGGATATTGATAAATTGGAGTCCATCGAAGCGGCGAAAAGGCTTTGCGAAAAGCAAACCCTTGCCAAATATTCTTACATGATTGCTTACGATAATTTTTGTAAAGGCAACGTCAATCGAGCCAAAGCAATTATTGAAAATCGAACCTTGCGGCTAACCGAAAAAACGTCCCTGCGTGTAGAAGATGTAGAGGGATTAAAGCCAGAGTTAGCAAAAATGAAACTACTTTTTCAAAACATCACCCAATTGGAAGACAAATGGAACGAATACGTCGAAACGGGTATTTCTCCCGGATTCACGACCGAATTGCCGCTTTTTCCTTGTTATCCAATTCCTAATATTAAAGAATGGCTGCTCAAAGGGGCGGCAAACGTCTGTGATGCTGGAGAACCGATGTTTGAAAAAATCAAAGAGTTGCAGGCCAAGAGTGGGGTAGAATTGGATAACGAACTAACCCAAAAGCTAAGAGCCTTAGAATCTGCTTTGGAGGACAATCAAGACCGAGTAGCTACGCTTAATAAAACTTGGCGGAAATTTATCAAAGAGGGCGAAATCACCAAAGCGGATAGAGACTACGGTTACGAATATTGTCGGAACGAACCGTTGGTCCGAGCCTATATCATGGATGGTTTTACCAATATTTGTGGTATCACGGATGACCGATTGCGGGAAATAGAAGAATTGGAGCGAACCGCCAAAGCGAAATTCTCGAAAGAAACCATCGCTAAAGTCAACGATTTGCAAGCGGCCTTTCTACAATACCAAACCGACGAAGCGGACATCAACCTGCTTTGGGAAGAATTCAAAGCGCAGAGTGATACGCTTTACGGAGACTATCGCTTGGCCAA
This sequence comes from Bacteroidota bacterium, assembly GCA_039024375.1. GTDB lineage: Bacteria > Bacteroidota > Bacteroidia > Chitinophagales > Saprospiraceae > JAFMDF01. The sequence continues at coordinate 607 of JBCCQK010000035.1, read as the reverse complement.
CTATTATTGTGACCATATTTATGACGTGAAAGCGTGGATTATGCGGGGTTTGATGGCCGATTGTAAACAGTCGCAGTACTATTTGGAACAAATTGACGAAATCAAGAAATCCCTCGAATTTGAGTTTGCATTGGACATTCGCTGCCGAGTCACCAAATTACGCATTAAAATATGGGACTGTCAAGCCGAAGCGCTCGCCAAACTAGCCCGCATTCAAGCGCCCGACGCTTTTGATGAGAAAATGCAGGAGTTGATTCGGGAATATGGGATAGGGGAGCGGCCCGTTCCTTGTGAGGAGTAGGGGGGTAACGGGGTTTATAAGGTTTATAAGGTGAATAAGGCTTATCAGGTCTCACCTTACAAACCTTATTCACCTTATGAGCCTCATAAACCTTATTCACCTGATAAACCCGATAGACCCCGAAATAAAAAAAGTTAACTTCCTCGTGCAACCCCTTTTGAAAAAGGAATGTCTCTATAAACAGAGCCGTTTGAATAAAGCAATTCTAGAACACCTTGCTTTTTAAAAAGCAATTTTTTAGAAAAAACCCGGATTTAAAATTAGTTTATTAAAACAAAAAAATTAATTTGTATCATTTTAAAATGT
>JBCCQK010000034.1:0-29586 GCA_039024375.1 Bacteroidota bacterium | reverse complement strand
GACGGCCGAAAAAGCTGATATTACTTTATTAGATGCAGCGGGCAACGACCTCATGAGTTTGGCTTTCCAAAATTATTCGAGTAGAAGAGCAGATGATTTGAAGTACATTATTGACGGCTTAGTTGAAAAAGGATTAACCATTAAAACGGCTTACGAAGGGGGCAACACCTTAGCGCACTACGCCGTAAAGAAAAATAGTATGTATTTGCTGGAAAAGGCCATCGAATTGGGCGTTGATTTGAATCTAAAAAATGATTTGGGGATTACTTCGCTCCACTTGGCGGCTATGAAAGCGCACGATAATGAACTGATTGATAAATTGCTAGCGGCGGGGGCTAATAAAAATATCCTAACCGAATTTGAAGAAAGTACGTACCAGTTGGCTAGTGAAAATGAGCTATTGGCTAAAAATAAGGTGGATATTAAGCAATTGCGAATGGATGATTGATTAGAATGATGGTTTGATTGCTATGATTGTTTGATGGTTGCCAATTATACGTTGACCAGCCATCAAACCATCAGCGTAGCGAAATAATCTAACCATCATTTTTACAAACAAACAAAGAACATGGATTTAACAACAAATCTCGGAAAGTTTAGGCTGTTGGCTTTAGTAGAAGGCGTATCACTCCTGTTAATATTATTCGTTACGATGCCTTTAAAATACGGTTTTCAGACCCCTCAACCCAATAAGTTCATGGGGATGATTCACGGGGTGCTGTTTTTAGTTTATTTAGTATTAGTTGTGCTAATGACCATTAAATATAAGTGGAAGATTAAAAAGATGGTACTGGCTTTGATTGCCTCTGTTGTTCCTTTTGGTACTTTTTGGGCGGATAGGAAGTTGTTTCAAAGCTAAATATTACTGTTTTGAATGGACAAAATTAACGTTACATCTTTTTTGACAGGACTCGCCCGCCGAGCAGTCGAGCGGGTTTCAAGATGAACAGGATTTAATGCCAAATAATCAGAATCATGTAAATCATGCAATCCTGTCTAATGTTTTCATTTAATTCTGTCCAATTACTTGTGTTACAAATTCTCCAAATAAGCCTCTGCCGTCTCCAATAACGCCCGCTGCTGCTCGTCCGACTTCTTATCAAAAGTACGAATTAACATCCCTAAGCGAGGATTGCTCAAGAAAAAATCTCGATGGACGTGCATGAATCGCCAAAAAAGCGCATCCCAAGTCCCTTGCCAATCGCCCTTGCCGTAATTGCTCATTTTTTTCAGATAATTGCTGCCGCTAATGTAGGGTTTAGTGGACAGCAAACCACCATCCGCAAATTGACTCATCCCATAAACGTTGGGCACCATCACCCAATCGTAGGCATCAATGAACAACTCCATGAACCATTGGTAAACTTCATCGGGGTCAAATTCACAGAGTAGCATAAAATTGCCCAAAACCATGAGTCTTTCAATGTGGTGACAGTACCCCGTTTTTAATAATCTTTTGATGGTAATGTCAATGGGGACAATGCCCGTAGTTCCATCGTAGAAAGAGGCGGGTATTTTTCGGGTAAATCCCCAATAATTACGGGTGCGTTCTTCCGTACCCTTGGCCTCGTACATACCCCGCATAAATTCCCGCCAACCCATAATTTGACGTACAAAACCTTCCGTAGAATTTATGGGAATATCATTGGCGGCGGCACAAGCTACCGCTCGGTCAATAATGACTTTGGGGGTGATTAATCCCACGTTGAGCATGGGCGTTAAAACGCTGTGGTTCAAAGTACCGTACTCCGCTACAATGGCGTCTTCGTAGGGCCCAAATTCGGCAAAGCGCTGCTCCAAGAATTGGTCGAGCCAAGTCTCCGTTTGCGCAAAGTCTGTGGGATACAGCGGGTCGTCCGTCACTGTTCCGTAATGGTCTGAAAAATGTTTGTTGACGTAGGTAACCGCCTCTTCGTAGTAGGCATTTTTCTCGGGATAGTGAATGGGCGGTGGCGTTTTCTTTTTGGGGTATTTCTGCCGATTTTCGGCGTCGAAACTCAATTTTCCACCCAAATAATCTCCCGCACCGTCCAATAGAATTTCTCTACTTTGGCGTTGGTTTTTGTAAAAACTGGTTTGAAAAAATTTCTTTTTGGTGGGCTTAAAGAACCCTTTTAGAAGGGCCTCTTTTTGATTTAAAAATAGCGGTGTATTTACTATTTCTAGCTCAATACTTGCTTTTTTCGCCGAACTACGAATCCGCTTTTCTAACCAATTATCCGTAGGGTCAATAAAATGAATAGTTTCTACGCCCTCCTTTCCTAAATGAGCAATCAGTACCCGAATATCTGACTGTTCGTTGGTTGCCTCCACGTAATGCACAGCTATATTTTTATTTGCCAAATAATCGGCGTAGGCTTTCATAGATGCTCGGTGAAAGGCAATCTTTTGTTGGTGAAAAGGGTAGTGTTTGAAAAATAAATATTCTTCTACCAAATAAACTGGATGTCCATTATCTAATAGAGGCTGTTGTTCGAATAATTGGTGGGGAAAAATTAAATTGACTGCTGACATAGCGATGAAGTGTAGTTCTAATAAGTTTGAAAACTTGGGTTGCCCACAGTAAATGAATAGTGGCTGGAAATTGTTTAAAGATTATTTTGATTGCTTGACGGTTTCGCTGCGCTGATGGTTGAATTGATTGTTAAATTGTTTCGCTGCGCTGATGGTTAGATGGTTGCTAATTACACGTTGACCATCAGACCATCAAGCAATCAGACCATCAAGCAACCAAGCAATCAGACAATCTCAACCATCTTTAAACACTCTCCTTATTCCTTTGTTTTACCCAAAAAAATACGATATGAAAGTTCTTTTTACCATTTTAGGTGTGCTCATTGTGCTATTTGTGGGCGCACAAATCTACTTTACCACTAGCCAAAGTGATATTGAAATGTACCCTTACAAAGTCATTAAGGAGTACGATGCTTTTGAAATTCGTGAATACGAGTCGAGTTTGTTTACAACCGTTAAACTGGGAACGAGCGAATACGAAAAAGCATCGAGTGAGGGATTTTCGGTTTTAGCAGGCTACATCTTTGGCGGCAACGACCGCAACGAAAAGATAGCCATGACTTCCCCCGTTGCCATGTTGATGGAAGATTCGATGACCATGATGTTTATGGTACCCAAAGAGTTAAAAAAAGAAGGCCTTCCAACTCCCAATGACAACAGTATTGAGTTTCAAGAAATGCCACCCAAGACCGTTGCGGCTATTCGCTTTGGTGGTTGGGCGAACTCTGATAAAATTGTGACGCACAAAAGGATGCTCGTGGAGGCATTGGAAGCACAAGGCATTCCACATACCAATGAATTTTACGTATTGGGATATAATCCACCTTTTGAACTTATCAATCGAAAGAATGAGGTCATTGTTATGTTGCCTAATAGCTATGAATAAATGGTGAAAAGGTAGTCATTTATTTTGTAGAGCGTTTTATCTTTGTCAAAAACACAATCATGAAATTCACAACAATCTATCTAGGAGACAACAAAATAGAATTGTTCAATTCTCTACTTGGAAAAGAAACGGTCAAAGTCAACGGGGAAGTCGTATCCGAACAATATTCTATGTCGGGTACAGAGCATATTTTTTCAATTTACGAAAATGACCGAGAATCCGTTTGTAAGTTAGTGACGGGATTTGGTAAGAACGGAGTCGTTTTTGATTTGTACAAAGACGACCAACCAATTATTGAATCGCCTAAAAGCAGTTTGTTATTCTGGGTTATTTTTGGCGCAGCCTTCTTTGTTGGTTTTCTATTTAGTGTTTTAGCATAAAATTTACCCATTTTAATGCCCATTCTTAAAATAAGTAACCTTTCCAAATCCTTCAACGGTGGTAAAACCTACGCCCTAAAAAACGCCACTTTTACCCTCGGCCAAGGAAAAATATGCGCCATTGTCGGCAAAAGTGGAAGCGGTAAGACGACTTTGCTGCGCCTTATTGCAGGTTTGGAAAGACCAAATTCGGGCAGTATCAACATCAACGGTCAAATCATGTCTGATGACCGAAAGGTTGTACCCCCACAACAACGCAACGTTGGGATGGTATTCCAAGATTACGCCCTTTTTCCCCATTTGACCGTTGCCCAAAATATTGGCTTTAGTCTCAAAAAGAAGGATGCCGCTAAAGTAAAATCTTTACTCTACATGATTGACCTGGAAGGATTTGACCACCGTTATCCACACGAGCTGAGTGGGGGCGAACAACAACGGGTGGCGATTGCTAGAACGCTGGCTTACGACCCACAATTATTATTATTGGACGAACCTTTCGGTAATTTAGACGCCGATTTAAAAGCACATATTCGTTCGGAAGTCCACCGCATTGTGCAAGCCATCAACGTAACCGTTTTGTTTATTACCCACGATATTCGGGATGCCATGGCGATTGCGGATGAAGTGATTTTTCTAAAAGATGGACAAATCTTAGAAAAAGGAGAATTACCTAATTTGTACCAACAAGCGACTACGCCCGAAGTACAAACGCTTTTTGCTAATTTAAAGCACTCGGCCAATGAGGTCTTAACCGCCTTGCAACCATGATACTACTCGAAAATATCCTCAAAGTGGGTGGGATTGGCTGCCTTCTATTTACCGCCTACTTACTCCTCATGGCTTACGGTGGAGTAGCCGCCGCTATGCGAGATGAAGACGGCAATTTTAAAAAAGAACGAAATTGGAAAACCGTTTTAGGGGGTGTTACTTCTCTACTTTTTTTTCTAGGTGGGTTATACTACTGGGGCAATCAGTACTACATTGCTGCTTCACTGTCTACTCCTTCTTTCTTTTCCCTTTGGCTCAACGCTTTTGGCATTTTTATGGTGATTCATTTATACGATTTAATCGTAACAGATTATCTGGTGGTCGTCAAATGGCATCCAAAGTTTTTAAACTTGCCCGATACCGATTATTACACCATTATGTCTCCGCACATAGAGGGATTTTTTAAGGGGTTGCCACTTGGTATGGTGGTGAATTTGCTAGTTGCTTTGTTTTGTTTTTACGTTTAAGCATAGTCAATAACCTGCAAAAGAAGGCAAACGAAAGCCAGGGGAGTTACAAATGCTATGCTGTTTAAATCGTGACTCCAGCGATTAACGGTCAGTAAATTTTCCGTATAGCAGCCTATTTAAGTACTTTACCAACCCTCCCCAATTACGTTGTGCCGCCTAAGGAGCCTTCCCTATTTGAAAAGATGATGCGGTCTTCGTCTAATAGTACGCCAACAAAGAAACAAAGACCCGTCCGTGCTAAGAAAAAAGAAAGAAAAAGCATCGGGATAACCGAAAGCGGGGGAATAAAAAGCGGCGTAAGTAGTAAAATGGTACGCTTTAACTACTAAGTTTCCATGATGTCAAATAACTTTTGTATCTGTTTTTTACAGAGTGCAGGCCTGCCAAATTTTCAAAATCTGGCAGGTCTCTAAAGGAACTACCTTTTCCAACCGTAAAAGTGGTAGCGCTTGAAGAGTTTAGGTCTATAGTTCACCCTTTGTAGTATTTTCCATCAATCCGCCACCTCCTCCATCCGCTTCTTCCATTCCGCCTGCTTATCCGATAATTCTAACAATCGCTCGTACAACTCCTTGAAAGTCAAAGAATCATCCTCATTCGCCAGTTCTTTAACAATGCCGTTGAAGGTATCAAATCCAATGGACTCACTCCAGTCGTACAAAGCCAAAGCTCCCGCATTCGCCTCCAAATAATCCTTTCCATCGGCGTACAAAAGCGGCGGTTCGCCGTTCGGGTCGTTGAATCGTTCTCGGTTGTAGAGTTTGATTTTTTGTTCTCGCAGTAATTCAACCGCCTCGTCTCCATAAATTTGTTGTATAAACTGCAAACTCAAGGCCTCGGGCAAGGCAATTTTTAGCATATCTGCCCCTTGTACGTTAGCGATGGCTAGGTTAGCTTGTAGCCAATGTTGTGCTAGCGAAGTCACAACGGTATGGTGTAAATAAGCTCGTTCCTTCAAGCCCGAAGTATCCGCTAACCAGCCTTCCAATTCGTTGATGGCCATTCCATTGGGGAAAGCGTAAACGGCGGATTCGTAGCGAGGAATTTGGTAGAGGCGCACTTGTTCGTGCGGGTACGAACCCAATTTTTCTTGTAAAAAAGGTTGGCCTCTTTGCAAAATGGATTGGTACAAAGCCACATTATACCGATGGTCACCAAAATAGTGGATAGTATTATTGCCAACTTCGTCCACATTATAATGGGCTGTACCTAAATGCCAATGCAAAGGCGTAGGTTCGTCAATGTTAAAATGGGTATAATTTCGACCATTTTCCGTCCACGATTTAGTTAATTGGCCTGGTCCAATAGGGGTTTGTTCTTCAATGGTACTGATGGTGATATTTGTGGTCAAAGGCAAAGCGTCCGCCCGATACCCATCGTTTTGTAGTCCTGCCTTATCCGTCACTGCGGGTAACAAACTGGTCAACCTTTCCATACCTAATTCCGCTCTAGTCCGATTTTTTTCCAGTTGCTTTTCGGGGTCGTAGCCCAAAAAGGGCAGGTACTCATCAATGGAGGCGAACGAACCGTTGTAAACCAAGGCCGCTTGCGGGTCACCCTGCGTAAAGCCTTCGTAGCCCTTTTCCATCTTTAAGGTCAAATCGACCACGGCGTTGGTGTCCAAGGGTGCGGGTAGGACAAAGGTGACCACTTCGTGGTTGGGGTCGTAATCGTAGGAAGTCGTCACCCGTCCTTGATAGGTGAGGGCTAACAGTCGAGTATTGCCCGCCAAGTTTAGATAAATAGTGTCAATTGTTCTAGCGGTCGAGTTGCTAATTTTGGTGGTGATTTGATAAGCGGCGGACCGTTTTGTGGGGTAAAAATCTACTTTGAGGTCCAGTTGCTGACTGTATTTAGGCTGCGGTAAATTCCGCAAATAGCCGTGCCTTCGTTCGTAATCCGCTTTGGTTAATTCGACCGATTCGTCCGTTTCAAAATTATCTTTTCCCACCGTTTCTTGGGAGATGAAAGATTGTAAAAAGAAGAAACCGACCAGTAGAACGGGTATTGCCAATTTGCCCACTACGTTTAGTTGCTTGCTTTTAAAAGTGAGTTTTTTAAAGATGTTTTTGGTCAATCCTCTATCCCAAAATAGGATACCCAGTAAGATAATGGCAATGGCAAAGACCGTCCACGTCAAAAAGTACCAAAACGAAGCCCCTCGCCACATCCCGTAGCCGTTCATTTCCGAATAGTCCTCGAAGCCCGGCGTAAAGCCAAAGCCGTAGCGCAATTCCTCCATGATGCCAAACTCAAAACAAACGATGAGCATGAAAAAATAGCCAGCGGTGAGGATGTGCGTCAAAAAACGATTACCCGACAAGCCCGCTACAAAAAAGGTCAAGGAAATGTACAAACAATGGTTTAGCCAGCCCCAATTATAGCCAAAATAGTCGTTGATAAATAAGCCCATATCCAAAGTCGCCATGCCTCCTTTGACCACCTGCGCAAAAACGCCACTCAACATAAAAGTCAAATTAATCACAAAAGCTACGCCGAACATCGCCAATAATTTGGACAATTGCGTTACCCAAATTGGGACGGGCAACGCATCCGTAATTTGCCAAATATTGACCACTCGGTCTTTAAAAAATAGTTCGCCCGACCAGATGATTAGCAGCAAAATGATGAATACGCCGTTAGAAATTCTAAAGTTAGTCATCCCCGAAGTAATCGGCACTTGTGGGCCAATATAGTAGCTGGCGTTCCAAATCAGATTTTGCAGCACCGCCATGATAATCATAATACCGACAATAATGCGAAATCCCGACGGACGGACAATGTTTTTAAACTCTAAGACACTCAAAGTAGTCAGCTTGCGCAAAAAGTCGCCCGTTTTGTAACTCAAATTAGGGACAAAATTAATGGCGGGTCTTTTTTTCTTGGTGGATAAAGCAGCCGATTGGTCTGCCATTTTAGGCTTTTTGCTTTGGCCTGCCGTCAAGAAATCTTTAAAACTAAATTTAAAATAGCCAATCATAAATACCGCTAAAGCAATGCCCAACCATAGCACTCGATTGAGCAGTAAAGTACCCGAAAAGTCAATGTAAGACGTGTTTCTTTCCAAAATTGACATTTCCGTCACTTGCTGATTGACCGCTACGTAGGCAAAAGCATCGCCTAGTAAATTCATCGTGCTAAATCCCGAACTTTCCGAGTTGGTTTGCATCATCAAAAAGCTAATCACGGTGATAAAAATCGCCAAATAACCTACTGCTGGCTTTTTGAAAATCGCCAAAGCGCCAAAACAAATAGCCGTTAGTAAAAACAGATTCGGAATAGTCAATAGCACAAACCCGTGCAGCATTTGTCCAACTGGGGAAGGCCCAATCAAATCGGGTGTACCGATGCCTGCGTAGGGCACTAATAGCATGCCCAACAGATAGAAAAAAGCGATAATAACGTTGACTAAAAATGCCGCTATAAACCGACTCAAAAAGAATTTTTTATCGTTCATCGGTAGCGTGTATAGCCATCCTGCCGATTTATATTGAATGTCTTTGTAGAGCATTGGTGCGGTAATAATGGCCACCACAATTATCATCAAAATGCCGCAACCAGCCAGATTTTGGTAGAAAACACCGGGCGCATTGATGTTCATGCCATCTCCGCCGTAATAATCGTAGAACCCTTGGGTGTACCAAACTCCTTGGAATAACATCATTAAAACGAATAATAGCGTCATCCATTGGGTAAACCTCGATTGGAGTTCAAACTTTACAATTTTAAGCAGCATGGGCCGACGATTTTGCGGTTGCTTTTTCACCAGCCACCAAGTTAAAGTAAGCATCTTCTAGGGTAGGGGACTTGCGCCAAAAATCGGCGGCGGGTAAGTCGTCTGCCACGACCGTTATCATGAGTTTACCTAAATGAAAACGAGTGGAAATAACGTGATATTTAGCTTGAAAGTCCGTTAGGTCGTTGCGATTAATTTGCAATTCCCACAACCGACCGTCCAAGGCTTTTTCCACTTCGTCGGGTTTGCCCGTTAGCAATACTTCCCCTTTGCCAATCACCGCCATATCGTTGCACAAAGTGCTGACATCTTCTACGATATGGGTCGATAAAATCACAATTTTATTCTCGCCCAATTCGGCTAATAGGTTATAAAATCGATTACGTTCCATAGGGTCGAGTCCCGCCGTTGGTTCGTCTACGATGATGAGTTGTGGATTGCCTAGCAAGGCTTGGGCGATGCCAAAACGCTGTTTCATTCCACCCGAATAGCCACTTAGTTTTTTACTGCGAACGTCGTATAAATTCACTTTTTCTAATAAACTAGCCACAATCGCCTGTCGCTCTTTTTTACTAATGATGCCTTTTAAATCCGCTACGTGCAGCAATAATTCTTCGGCCGTCACATTGGGATAAACACCAAATTCTTGGGGTAAATAACCCAGTACTTTTCGTAACTCCTGCGGCTGTTGGAACACGTCAATGCCGTCAAAATCAATGCTGCCTTGGTCGGCATCTTGTAAGGTGGCAATTGTCCGCATTAGCGTGGATTTCCCCGCTCCGTTTTGTCCTAAAAGGCCGAACATTCCTTTGCCAATTTGGAGGTTGACGTTTTTGAGGGCTTGTACGCCGTTGGGGTAGGTTTTGGAAAGGTTTTTTATTGTTAATTGCATATTGTTGATGGTTGCGCTTCGCTGATGGTTTGATGGTTTGATGGTTGGCTAACTAGACGTTGACCATCAAACAGTCAAACAGTCAAGCCATCATACCATCCTCAAAACTTCAATTTTGTATTAGTGTATTTTATTAATCTTCCTAGTGCTGGGTCAATTTTTTGTAATTCAGTTAGAATATGTTGATATTCATTTGATTTTAGTAGCTTTCTCTTTTTAGCTTTTTCGTTCCAATCTAACGTTTCTTTTAAGGAACCTTGGCTGTAGCGATAAAACTTGATTTTGTCCTTTTTGTGATAGCGACCAAATCCTTCCGCTACATTTGCCGAGATGCTGTCAATGGCTCTTACAAACTGGCTACCGACGGTTTTCTTTTCAAACCATCAAGCCATCAAACCATCTTTCAGAACTGAAACCCAAGCGAAACTCCATAAGTCCGAGGCAGCCCAAAATTCGCAAAAGACGCTGCCCCACCAACCCCATAACCATAGCTGTAATAAGTCACATCGGCCAAGTTTTTCCCCCAAATACCAATTTCTATTTTGTTAAAAGTATAAGAAAATTGCGCATTTAAGATGCCGTATCCTTCTTGCGGAATCGTATTTTCGGGGTCAAAAAACATATCGCTTTGAAATTGGTAGTCGATGGTAGCCTGCAACCGATTGTTGTTCATTTTTTGTTGATAATTTAGGCCTACATTTCCGCTCCAACGGGGCGAATAGCCTTGGTCGTTACCCGCATTATCTACTTCGCCGCCGAAGCTAAAGACCGAATATTCTTTAATGTTGGACTCCATGTAGGCAAGATTAGCCCTAGCGATTAAGCCTTTGGTCAAGACCATTTCGGACTCTAATTCTAAGCCGTAGTTGACACTTTGACCGAGATTGGCTCGACCAAAGTTGAAAGTAGCCGCATCAATAACGGTAAACAATTGCTGGTTGCGGTAGTCCACGTAAAAGGCCGTCAGATTGGCACGCAAACGTTGGTTATTGGACGTAGATTTGAGTCCCAATTCGTAAGTCCAACTGGTTTCTTCGTCAAAAATGGCAGCATCCTCGTCGGTGGTAAAAGGATTGACCCCGCCCGGTCGGTAGCCTTTCGCTACGTTCGCCCACAACATTCGATTGTCATCCAATTCGTAGGAAAAGCCCACTTTGGGCGACCAACCCGTGAAAGTGGTTTCTTTGCGAAAAGCGGCGGGAATGGCTCCCAAAGCTGGAAAAGAATAGTTCGTATCGTTGCCACGGGTGAAAGTTTGATTCAAATCGGCGTCGAACGTCTCTCGCTCGAAGCGCAAGCCCGCTAGGATTTTAAAATCATCCGTTACGTTTAAGGTCAAATTACCAAAAAGAGAAAATCCTCTTTGGATTTGTTCCACGTCGTCCACCGTCGTGTAAGGGTACTGCTCGGCGTTGGTTGGATTTTCGGCAAATAGGGCATTGTCCGCCCCGTTGATTTGCTGGGTCACCCGGTCTCGATTAACGCTGTACAGGAACAGGCCACCCAACCAATCCACTAAATTATCTTGTCCAACCGAGCTAAATCGAATCTCCTCGGTAAAGGTGCGGGTTACTTGGTCTTCCACGACGCTGGCGAGGTCAAAAGGGCTAAAATCAAAATCATCACCTGCTCTATCGAAATCCGATTGTTGAAAAGTGGTAATGGCTTTGGCACTAAACTTATCGTTTTGAAAATTTAGCTTGACAACGTTATTAAAATTGGTGGTGCTGTAAAGCCCTTCGGTATCAAAGTTGACTTCGTAGGGTGCCGTTTCCAATAATTGCTGCAAGTCGGTATCCGCCACGCCAAAGCCACCTACTAGGGCGTAAGCCGTTACGTCGCGGTCTTCCAGAGAAGATTGTAGGGTAACGGAAAATTGGTCGCTGGCCAAGAAGGTCAAGCGAGCGTTTCCACCGTAAGCCGTCCGTCCCAAGAGGTCGTTGCTGTTGAGCGCAGGATTGAAAATAAAGCCATCCCGACGGTTATAATTCCCACTAATTCGACTAAACAACTTATTTTTGACGAGCGCACCACTTAGGCCAGCCGATACATCCACTTGGTTTAAATTGCCATAACCCAAGTTCACAAAGCCCTTGGTTTCGTTGGTAGGTTTCTTGCTAACGACTCGTATGACTCCCGCCACGGCGTTCCGTCCATAGAGCGTTCCCTGCGGCCCGTTTAAGATTTCGACCCGCTCGACGTCCGCCATTTGCATTGGAAAATTATAGGTTAAAAATAGGGGCATATCATCGACGTAAATGCCGACTACGGGGGCATCGTCGATGGTGAAAACGCCCCGACTGGCAAACATCGAAAAGGTCGCTCCGCCGTCGTCGAAGCTATTGAAAGTAGGCGAAATCCGTCCAATTTCTACTAAGTTGTCGATTTGTAAAGACTGTATTTTTTCGGCGTTGGCGGTGGAAATGGTCAATGGTACTTTTTGTAGCCGTTCTTCCCGTTTTTGTGCCCCTACCACAATTTCGTCCAATTGCAAGGCACTTTCTTCCAAACTAATTGAGATGGTGGACGATTCGTTGGCCACCACTTCCACGTCCACCACTTGCGAGGCGTAGCCCAAATAGCTGATGGATAACTGACGGCTTCCCGCTAGTACCTTGCTAATGGAAAAATTACCGTCCAAATCGGTTACGGCTCCTTGTGGCGAGTTTAGTACTTGGATAGCCACGCCAATTAGTGGATTTTGTTGTTTGTCGGTGATAGTTCCCGAAATAGTGGATTGTCCAAAGAGGAAAGTAGAAAAAAGGCATAGGACGATGCCGATAACAAGTCGAGTCGTGGTCATATTAATAATGCTTTTTGCTAATTGTTCTGTGGAGGTGAAGTGCAGTTATGGATTTTTGTAGAACGAGAAATTCGGTATTATTACCGTAGAAGTCTCTGCGCTCTATTCCCTGCTCTCTACGCTGAACAATAATGCTTTTTGTTAAAATGGCTAAATTGTTTAGATTAAATCTTAATAAGCCTTAATTTGGCAAAAATACGACAAGCTATCTAAGACCCAACTACGCAATTAGGAATAAAAACTACGCAAAACGGAATAAATGAAAGTACAACTACATCAAGCGGATTTATCAGAGTTGCTAGTTGAAGCGAATTACCCCGCTGACTACGTTACCGAAGGAGCTGTCATTACCGAAAAGACCTACAATCTAGAGCTGTTAGGTGGTAAAGGGAGCTATCGAGAAATATACATGGAGTATATGCACATCGGCTACGGCGATATGCGCTTTGATTGCCCTTTCACGATGCACTTTGAAAGTGACTTTGATACGGTGGAAATGCATTTTATGCTAGCGGGAAATGCGCTAACCGAAGATAAATTAAGTCAGCAGACTTTTGAGTTTGGTAAAAATCAGCACAATATTATCTATGCTAATGCGGCTAGGGGAAAAGTTGATATTGGGCAGATGGAAGGCATGCAATTATTTGAAGTTAATTTGCGTCCTGCTTTTTTTGAAAAGTACTTGCCAAAATCCGAGCCTATCTTCGAGCAATTTTTTCACAATCTCCAGCAAAAACAAACTGGTACCTTATCGCCTTACAATTATCCCATTACGCCCGCTATGCACCATCTTATTCGACAAATTCTAAATTGTCAATGCAAGGGCATTTTCAAAAAGATGTTCTTTGAGGCAAGAATTATTGAATTACTCATGCTCCAACTGGAACAAATTAGTGAGCAAAAACCCATACCAGCGAGTAAGTTAAGTCGAATAGACATCGAGAAAATCCACGCCGTTCGGGAAATTATTCACGACAACTTCAATCAATCTTCCACGCTGATTAATCTAGCTCAACAAGTAGGAACCAATGAATTTACGCTCAAAAAGGGCTTTAAAGAAGTGTTCGGTGCGACCGTTTTTAATTATTGGCAGGAGTTGAAGATGCAAGAGGCGAAAAGGATGCTATTGGAAGAGGGAAAGACGGTTGCCGAAGTTGCTCATTTGGTAGGCTACAAACATTCCCATCATTTTAGCACGGCTTTTAAGCGGATGTTTGGGGTATCGCCGAGTGGGTTGCGGTAGGGGAGGATGCAATTCGTTCACTTTGCCATCCTTCCAAAAAAAAGCTATTTTTGATGAATGAAACAAAAATTACCAATCGGGTTACAGCATTTCGACGAAATCCGTCGAGACAATTGGCTTTACGTAGATAAAACGCAGGTCATTCATCGACTGGTGGAAAGCGGTAAGTTTTTTTTCCTGTCTCGTCCTCGGCGCTTTGGTAAGTCGCTCACGCTTTCTACTTTGAAGTTTTTGTTTAAAGGGAGAAAAGAGTTGTTCAATGGATTGTGGATTCAAGACCATTGGGATTGGACACAGCAACATCCCGTTGTGCATATTTCTTTTAGCAGTATTGGATATAAAGAATTAGGGCTTGAAAAAGCCATTGACATTGAGTTAGAAGAAATAGCTAAATCAAGCGATATTGTACTGGAAAAGAAGGGCATTAGTCAAAAATTTGCCGAACTAATTGAACAATTATCTAAAGAAAATCAAGTGGTGCTCCTACTCGACGAGTACGACAAACCGTTGATTGATTATTTGGACAATTTACCACAGGCTAGGGCGCACCAAAAAATACTTAAATCGTTTTACTCTGTCCTCAAAGATGCGGGCGACCGCATTCGTTTTTTATTAATTACGGGCGTTTCTAAATTTAGTAAAGTCAGTATTTTTTCTGAACTCAATAATTTGGAAGACCTAACTATTGACCGTCGGTTTGCGGACTTAGTGGGACTGACTCAACAAGAACTAGAAGATAATTTTGCTGACCGAATAGAAACTAGTCAGCAGTACTTAGAAATGGACAAAGCAGCTCTTCTGGCGAGCATAAAGGACTGGTACAATGGCTACAGTTGGGACGGAAAAATGTTTGTGTATAACCCATTTTCTATTCTTAATTTTTTTCAAAAAAGCGATTTTCGCAATTTTTGGTTTTCTACAGGGACGCCTACATTTTTAATTAATTTGCTCAAAAAACAACACCTTTACGACGTTGGTAGGGTAGAAGTTGGTCAAGCAGCCTTTGAGAGTTTTAATATTGAGCATATTGATGTGTATTCCCTACTTTTTCAAACGGGCTATTTGACCATGAAAGCTAGAGAACCTTTCGGTTTATATGTCTTGGATTACCCCAACCGGGAGGTAAAAGATAGTATGTTGCAACATCTAGTAGCGGGGTTCAATCACGGTAACTATTCGCAAACAACGCCCATTGTACTCAATTTGCGCAAAGCATTTTTAGGCAATAATCACGAAGGCATCATACATATTATCAACGGCCTTTTCAAGTCAATACCTTCTCACATCTTTATAAAGGAAAAAGAGGCCTACTACCACTCGGTTGTTTTCCTAGTCTTTCAATATCTGGGGCTGTTTATTGATGCCGAAGTACATACCTCCGACGGTCGAATGGACGCCGTTGTCCAAACCGATACCCATATTTATATCTTAGAATTTAAGTTAGACGAAAGTGCCAAAGCTGCTTTGCGGCAAATCCGAACGAAAGATTATGCCAGCAAATATCGAGGTATGGAAAAAATCATTATCGGTTTTGGGATTAATTTTAATAGTGAACGTAAAAATGTAGATGATTGGTTAGTGGAAAGTCTGGTTGGGTAATATGATTGACGTTTTGAAAAATTAGCTTTGTTATTAAATTTGATGTAAAAGTAACCGAATATGCACGATACCACGATAGTAGAAGAAATATTAAAACGCTCCGATGCGGCTATGCGAGCATTATTTTTGCAGTAAATTTTGTTTAAGCTGTTCTCCTATTTAGACACATTTTACTATACTTCCGTAAGGCACCTCAATTTGGTCAAAGGTTTCTACCAGCGGTATTCCGTCTAACAACGCCTTAAAAGCACGAATAAATCCCGCATGGGTAACGAGGATTATTTTTTCTTCAGGACGGTGCTGTCGTTGAAGAAAATTATAAAAATTGAGCGCACGCTCTGATAAATCTTGATAAGATTCCCCCGATGGACAACGAACATTGACAAAGTCGTTCATCCAATGATTTAACGCTTTTTGAGGAATAGCATTCCAAGCCTTCATTTCCCAATCTCCAAAATTTAGTTCTTGCAATCGGTCATCTACCACAACCGCTTCTCCAAATAAGTCTTTAGCTAAGGTAAAGCATCTCGAAAGGGGACTAGCATAAACCGCATCAACTGGAAAATGGGCGGAAAGTTGTTGCCTAATTTGTGCGTATTCTTCTGGATAAGTGTCTGCTAATGGAATATCACTTTGCCCGTAACAAATACCTTTAGCAATACGAGGAGTCGTGTGACGAACTAAGCAAATTTTCATTTATCCAACTAATTTTGTTAAGGCCAGTACGGCTAAATAGAATACCACTTCACTTAACTGTTGGGTAGCCCCGAGACAATCTCCCGTGTAGCCACCTATCCTCTTGTTAAAATAGTATCCTAAGTATAATTTAGCGAAGTAAGCAATGGGAAATGCCAAGACATACCAAAACAATGGTTGAAAGAGTAGGAGGGCTGTAAGCATAAAAAAGGCACTATACACCATCTCTTTGAGAGATAATCGCTGGGAGGTAATGGGCTTAGATTTACTCTTGTCGATGTCCTGCACGTATTCGTGCGATTGGATGAAAGTAGAAGCGATAAAACGACTGCTTACGTGCGCATTTAGATAGGTGACTAAAAGTAAGGACAAATTGAAGTTACCAATTTCTACTAAAGCAATCCATTTCAATCCTAAAAGTAAGATAATTCCGATGGTGCCAAAAGCACCAATCCGACTATCTTTCATAATTGTTAGGATTTGCTCAACCGTCCATCCACCGCCGAAAGCATCGCAGGAATCCGCAAACCCATCTTCGTGAAAAGCCCCCGTGGCATAAACAGTTGCGGCTATGGATAATAATATCGCCACCGTTAAAGGCAAAAATAGTTGCAAAAGGAAAATTGTCAATACAGCAATCCCACCAATTAGCCAGCCAACTGCGGGGAAGTATTTCCTCGATTTATTCAAGTATTCTGGACTATGGTCCACCCAACTGGGCACTCTGATTTGGGAATAAAACATGACCGCCGTCAGAAAATAGTGAATTTCTCTTTTTAGCATTTCTTAATTTTTTGAGGTCGTTTTTTTCGCCACACCAGCAGATTCAAAACTAGCCATCCGATTCATAAAAGCTAAAGCCGCCCGCACGATAGGAAAAGCCAAGGCTGTACCCGTTCCTTCTCCCAACCGCAAACCCAATTGTAGCAAGGGTTTTACTTGTAAATAGTCCAACATTAATTGATGCCCTTTTTCGCTAGAGTTATGGGCAAAAATGCAGTAAGATTTAACGGTGGGATACATCTTGATGGCCATGAGCGCCGCCGCCGACACAATAAAGCCATCTATTAGAATGGTCATTTTTAATTCGGCCGCTTTTAAAATAGCTCCTACCAGCATAACTATTTCAAAGCCTCCAAATGTTTGTAAAACGACCCTAGCATTATCGGCAATTGGATGTTTAGCATACGCCTTTTCTAACGCCTCTAGTTTTTTATTAATACCTTCCACATCAAGTCCCGTCCCACTACCTACGCATTTTTCGAGGGGGATTTGCGTAGCCCAATGCATTAGTAAAGAGGCGGCAGAAGTATTACCAATTCCCATTTCCCCTAATCCAATACAATTGCCCTTTTGGGCATTCAAATCAGCGACAACTTGCGCCCCACTTTGTAAAGCCTGCTGACATTGAATTGACGTCATGGCTGGACGCTCGGAATAATCGTTCGTTCCCCGAGCAATGGCTAAGTCTATTAAGTTTGGATGGGAAGGTAGTTCGGCATCGACCCCAGCGTTGATTACTTTTAAATCAATGTCAAATTCCGTACAAAAGGCATTGATAGCCGCTCCACCAGTCAGAAAATTGAGTACCATTTGCTGCGTAACTGCCTGTGGATAAGGATTGACGATTCCTTTTTTGGCGATGCCGTGGTCTCCAGCAAATACAAGCACACTCGGATTTTGGATGGTCGGTTCCAGTGTCTGTTGGATGAGACAGATTTGTTGGGCAATCGCCTCTAATGTCCCTAAAGCACCAATGGGTTTGGTTTTTCCATCGATTTTAGCTTTTACAGCCGCTAAAAGGTTGGTTTTGGGTTTTTCTATTGAAAAAGTCATTTATTCATTTTTACATCTATAAACCAGACCCCCGTTGGTGGCAAAGTTTTGTTCGTAGGGTGGTCATAAGTGCGCAAAATACGTTCTCCCAAGCTGAACGGAATAGGAGATTTAAAAATAGGGCCATCAAAACAGAAAGTATGGAACTCGCCGTTTTCGCCACAAGGGTCAACGTTATCGGGGAGGTCGGCCAGAAATTGTCGGTCAAGCAAGCAACCACAAAAGGATTCAGGTAGTAACTGCGCATTGCAACAAACGACTACTGCCCGAAAGCCTTGCGCAATAAAGTCCAATAGCAGTTGTTTGGTGTCTTTTTTCCACAGTGGAAACACCGTTTTTACGCCCAAGGGATGGAGCATTTCCTCCCGATATTGTCGCAGGTCTTCCAAAAAAATATCACCAAAAATGCTGTGGGTCAATTCCTCCGCAACAAGGGAGGCTACCTTGTCGGACATCAATTGGTCGTATTCTTCCATGCTTGGATTTTCGGGTAACTCCACGGTCTCCAAAGGAATGCCAATCGCCTTGGCTTGGACTTCTAGCAAACTACGATGCAGACCGTGCATAGAAACTCGGTCATATTTCCGATTCACCGTCGTCAATAGCCGCTCAACGCAGTATTGATTGTCCTGCAAAATAGCATACAAGGCCATCGTTGAATCTTTCCCACTACTCCAATTCATAAATGCTTTGGGCTTAGGCATATTTCACGTGCTTTAATTGAAATACGGTGCTATTTTTTTGTAAGAAATAGTAGCTACCAAATAGCAAACTAGAATAAAATAAATTACCCATTAATGTACCTTTCAAGAAGGGAATTCCTGCGGCGTAGCAAGCTATCAATCCACTAAAAGTTTTGGGGTACATCGTTCCACCAACCCATACACCAAAATTGGAAATCAAAAAGAAAAGGAGTCCTGCGCCAATTGCGCCGCCCAATACGTTACCCAACGAAATATGCTTTTTGTACAATAATAATCCCAAGAGGACTATAAACAGGTAAGCACCGTATTGCCAATAAAACCCCGAATAAAACCAAGTGAATTCTGGATAATATTGGGCATAGACTACATTATTGATAAATAAATCACTCAACCAAGTAGCGGCAATTGGAATCAACCACGCCAACCATCGACGAGCAAAATGTGCTGCCCCGAAGAGGGCAATCGCCCCTAAAGGCGAAAAATTGGAGGGATGTGGAACTAGGCGACTAGCAACTGCTGCGAGTATAATTAGGGTAATTACACCTGTTTGTAAGGGTATTTTTTTCATTGTTTAGTTTATTTTGAAGAAGAGAAAGATTTGAGGGTTTTATATTTAGTATAACTTGAAGATTTAATTATTAGATTCTAGGCCCAACTCGGAGAGTTAGGTTACGGTTGATTGCCAAAAGTAACCTAACTCTCCGAGTTGGGCGACATTTTGAGATGCACCCATCTAATTTGAGTAACCGAGCAAAATTTAAAAAGACTCAATATTTCAAAAACATCCTCGCCAAGCGAATATGGTCACCTTGTAGATGTATAAGATAACTACCTTTCGGTAAAAACTGTACATCAATTCGACCTCCATCTATACCTAATGTTTGTCGTAAGACTAGCTTTCCCTCCATATTAAAAATGGTACAATCTACGCTTTCCTTTGCTGAATGCTTGATTTGTACATAATTCGTAGTGGGGTTAGGAAATACCTCAAATAAAGTGGGAGAGTTGAACGATGTAGTAGAACTCACCAGTTCTGTCGCAAAAATATTGTCCACGCAAAAGTAGGCGGGCGTATTCATGCCAAACTGCCCGACATCGCTCGAAGTCAACTGAAAGGACAAACTGTCTGCTGCGCCCAAAGTAGATAAATCCACAAAAGTCCATTCGTCCACGATGTAGTCTTGACTATTGTCCGCAAAGCGAAAATCTGCTAAATAAAAATCAACACTATCCGCAGATAAAACACCATCAGAATAGGCCTTAATCGTCAACAGAAAAAAATCAGGGTCATTGCCCGTTATGCCACCGAACCTTTTGGCAAACGCATCGCCCTCTTGCATGCTTAAATAGGCGTAGGTGCTATTGGTGATATACATCCCCGAAATGGGTTGCCCGGCCGCTTCGCCCGTAAAATTCATAATATTTTCACTATATGAAAAAGCCACCGCATAATGGGCGGAACCGTCAAGTCCACTTCCTGGAAAGGCACTAAATTGGTTCATAAATCCAGGAGTCGTCACGTCCGTAGTATTAGAAATCGCCCAGCCCGTCCAACTCCCAAAATCGGGATTATAGTCGTTGGGTAAAAAGACCGCACCCACGCTAAAACCGCCACTTTCATCCGCTCCGTTGAGAAACGATTCGGATTCGAGGTTAAATCCTTCAAAATCTATCACATTTTGGGCGCATAGTTGAACTGTATAGAAGGCAAATACACAACAAGTAAAGTAAAATTTCATCACTTAAAGTTTTTCATTGAAAGATACCTTAACGCCCATTTGGAAATGAATCCCAGGCATGGGACGACGTTCTACGACCAAATAATCCACATCCCAAAGGTTGTTGAAATTCAAAAAGAGCGTTCCTTTATATTTGGTAATATTGCCAGTATATTGTAATCGGATATTGCCTACCTGAAAAGATTCCAGCGGGTCGTTAATGCCATCGGTTTTACCCGTGAAATCGTGCTGATAAGCCACGTAAAGTCCTTTCCATTCCCAAGACAAGGTCCCAAAAGCTTGATGAATGGGAGTATAAATTAACTGGTCGCCCGCCGCCATTTTGGGATTGTCCAACGGCACTTGATTAGTTGACCGAATATAATCGTAGCCACCTCGAAATTGTAAGGTGCTGTTTTTCAAGGGGTAGGAGAGGGTCAAGCGAGGTTCTAGCCCTCGACTCCATACTTTAGTAATATTATTCGCCGACCAAAAACTTTGTCCTTCTCGGATGCTCCACAAAATCCAATTATCAATTGTTCGATTAAAAACGGTCAAGGACGTTTGCAGTTGGAGTCCACTTTTTTTCCTCGTCTTGGCTAAAGTCAGTTCTTGACTCCAACCCGACTCTGGCAACAAATCGGGGTTGCCGCCGGGCAACCAAAAGCGGTCGTTGAAGGTGGGCAAACGGTAATTCCGACTGACTTTTCCTTTGATGGAAAAATCGGGATTGACATAAAAATCAAAGCCAAAAGCGGGGACTAGCGGCACCCATTGGTTATCCACTATTTCTTGCCGCAAACTAAGTTGCGTTTTGAGCTTTTCCGTCTGATACTTCCACGAGGTAAACAGCGCACTTTTGTATTCGGAAGGCACATTTTCTCGATAGCCTGCCGACCACGCCCGAGTGTAGGTATGGGTATTGCCCACTAAAAATTGATGCTGCTCTTTCCAATTCCATTGTCCCGTTATTTCCGCCAGATAGGTTTGAAAATGGCTGCGTGATTCCAATAAAATGAGGTCGTCAAAGTAGTTGAGATGTTCGTTGAAAAAGCCCATTTTGGCCTGCCACAATCCTCGGTCGGTTACTTGTTTTACTTCCATAATTACCCGAGTGGCCAAATCGTCTTGATGGGCTTCGCTACGATTTTGTACGTTGGTGGGCGGAATTTGTCGGTCGGATTGTTGGTGCCAAAAGTGTAATGCCACCTGCCGACGGTCATTCCATTTCCAATAAAGGTCTTGTAACAAGGATTGTTGGGATAATTGGGCGTTGGTTTGCTGCCGTTCGGGGAGTCCATCGGCTAAAAAGTAGTAGAAATCGTTAGTGGCCTGCTGGTGGGATAAGCGGGTAACGCTCTGTATTTTTTGGTTGCCCAAACCAACGTCTAATTGCTGCTGAAACTGGCCAAAACTACCAAAAAGCGTATTACTTTTTACGTGGAGTTTTTGGGAAAAATTGGCTTGATTGTCTAAATTGACGATGCCGCCAATGGCGCCGCTTCCCCAAAGTGCCGCATTACCACCCCGGGTAAATTCTACGGACTCCATCGCCTGTAAGGACAATAGTGCTAAGTCGAGTTGTCCCAGCATCGGACTTTGGATGGGTAAGCCATTCCATAGCACTAAGGTATGCCCCGCACTTGCCCCTCGAACGGACGAAGTGGCCAAACTGCCCAGTCCATAACTTTTTATGTACGTACCCGTTTGGTGGGCTAGTAATTCGGCCAGATTATTGGCGGGGAGTCGGTCTAATTGCGCTGGCGTCCAAGCCTGCGTATTGCCCCCAACCGACTGATTGCGGACTTTGGTGGACTTGATTTCTACTGAAGGTATCGACAGGGTGGTGTCTGCCAATAGTTGTCCGTAGGACTCCAACGTCCCCCAAGCGAGAAAAATTAGTGAGTAAAAAAAACACTTAGAATGACACACATTATTGCTATTGAATGTAAGAAATAAGCAATAGCAATGGGTGTCGATGGATGGATTGACCTTCGACGGCACAAAAAGTTAAACTATTGTGTTGTACAATAGTGCTAATTTTATATGCTCAGACCATTGCTTTTGATGCGAAAGCAACAGTTGTACATCAAGGAAGGTAATCTGACTTATGGCTCGAAAAAGCCACTTACAGTTGCGCCACAGTTCGTGATTTTCACACGATTCCCCTTTTTTCTCTTTGTTGTTCTAAGAGCCTTGCGTACAAGTGACCACAAAAGTAATATATTATTTACTCGTTATTCAATAAGTTAGCTTTTTTGGTTTAACTTCGTTTTGCAAAATTGATTTTAGGGACGAGGAATTAAATAAACTACGCAAAATGACGAGATTATTCCCGCCCGACTGCCGCAGGCGGGCTGGTTTTCGATTAGCTAGGCAAAATTTTTTAGCACCCGTACGGGCGTTGAAAAATTTTAACGACGATAATCGGATGAAGATGCACAGCATCTGAACCGCAAAGCGGATGGGATGCCAAGCCGTCAGATGTGTAGGTTATTTATTTCGTCGTCTCTTGCTTACAAAAAACCTTCCAATGCACCAAATTATTCGTTTACTTTATATTGTTTTTCTCTTAGTAGCCATTGGTTGTAATAATCCACCTACCGAGAAAGAGGTGACACAAAAACCGGTAGCGCAAGCTACAACCTCCGAAGGTATTCCCGCCATCCTGGTCGGCAATAATAAAGGCGGCACCGTCTCCATCATCAATTCCGAAACACTCGAAGTCATTGACTCCATTGACTGTAAACCCGATTGGGAGGAATATTCCAAAAATCCCGTTTCGCCCGAAAATCAATATTTGAATAAAATATTGGGTATCAAATACGTGGACGATTTGGACGTGATGCCCGATGGGAATACCTTGCTCATTTCTCGCCCCGTTTTCAACGACATTGCTGCCTTCGATTTGACCACTAAAGAATTGCTGTGGAACGTAGATTTAGGGATGCGCCCCGACCATCAAGTAATGACCAAAGACGGCAAATTTTTGTTTGTGTCCATGTTAGCCAATTCTAAAGGACTAAAGGTTGATTTGGAAAAACGGGCAGTCGTCGGTAGTTACCGAACGGGCGAAGGGCCGCACAGCATCGTCTTAAATCACGATGAATCGCTGTTATATAGTGCTTCTTTGACCGACCCCATGACGATGGTGGTTGACCCCATTACGCTCGAAATAAGAGACAGCTTGATTTTTTCGGAAGGCGTTCGTCCCTTCAAAATTACAGACGACAATAAGCGGATTGTTACCCAATTGTCTTACTATCACGGACTGGTCGAATACGACATCGAGCAAAAGCAAATGATTCGAGAAATTAAGTTGCCCATTCCCGATTTTGTAAAAGAATTACCGAAAGAGAATTATCCGTTTATGGCAGCGCATCACGGCATTAGCATTGCACCTAAGCGCAATTTTATATCTTCAGTGGGAACGGTCTCCAATTACGTGGCGATTTTGTCTTATCCCGAAATGGAATTATTGAAGACTTTAGATGCGGGCGTACAGCCTAGTTGGGCGACCAATGGCTTTGACGAAGATACGTTTTTTGTATCCGCTAGAGGAAACAATATGGTTTATGCTTATTCTTACAGCAAACAGACATTGTTGAAGGAAATCCCCGTAGGGAATTATCCCCAGCGGATGACTAGAGCAATTTTAAAGGAAAAAAGCTGAGCGCAGGATTTTTTCAGCATACTTTCTTTTACGCAATAATGAATTAATCTCTTTGAACTTCCGTATATACCGTTTGTTACTAGTGAAGAATAGAACAGCCAACTAAAACTCCTTTTGTATGAAACTTCGCTCCCTTTTATTCCTAGTATTATGCTGGGTAATTCATCCCCTTGCCGCCCAAAAAGCTACTTTCCAGTTTCCAATGACCGAACTTTCATTGGATGATTTGTCCGCTTTTCAAACTACTAAAACCAACTGGCAAATCGTGGGAACTGCACAAGCCACGCTCGATACGCCCAAGAAATTACAAACGAGCCCAGGGAAAGGCGTGCTGGTTAACCTACCCGACGACAAAAACAAAAGTCAGATTTTCACCACTTTTGAGCACGGAGATATCGACCTAGAAGTAGAGGTAATGATGCCTCGAGGCAGTAATTCGGGTATCTATTTGCAAGGCCGCTACGAAATTCAATTGCTCGACAGTTGGGGCAAAAAGCGACCTACTTACGGCGATATGGGCGGGATTTACCAGCGTTGGGACGACCAACAGCCCCAAGGTGAAAATGGTTTTGAGGGAACACCGCCCCTAGTCAATGCCGCTAAAGCACCTGGCCTGTGGCAAAAACTCCGACTTTCTTTTCAAGCTCCCCGATTTGACGCCCAAGGTAACAAAATACAAAATGCGCGCATCGTTTACGCCGAGTTGAATGGTGTGACCATTCACGAAAATGTGACCTTGACGGGGCCTACACGTGGCCCTTACGTCGGAGACGGTGACGAAGCGGCCAAGGGGGCCATTGTGATTCAAGGTGACCACGGCCCCGTGGCCTTTCGCAATTTTAAATATCGACTTTTTGACGGACAGCCCGTAGCAATGAAAAAATTGCAATATAAGGCTGTTCGTAGCACCGTCAAGGATGGGATGGACTGGAGCCAAGCAACGCCCGAATTTTCGGGAGTCACTGACCAATTGACGTGGAATGTCGCTAAAGCAGACAATGATTTTACTATCCTTTTTGAAGGGCAGTTAGCGGTACCCGAAACGGGCGACTATTTGTTGAAAATGGACTACCAAGGTCGAGTCCGCTTTTGGCTAGACGGGGAAATGGTATTTGACCGAGGAGGTTCTGCCCATAGCGTCCTTAAAAATTTACCCAAAGGGGACATTCCCTTCCGTTTAGAATACAGCAAAGAAGCTGTTTGGCAGCAGCCCCAACTCGGTTTTAGCGTAGAGGGTGCAGGCTTTCGCCCCTTTGCGCTGCACGATAAAGGGTCTAATTTTCGAGCTAAGCCCATCGACCCGATTTATCAAGAACCGCAAGGTCAAGCCAATTTGCTGCGCAGTTTTGTGAAGTTTCAAAACGACCAAATGCCCGACGCCAAAATCATCACAAACGCCATCAACGTGGGCGACCCCGAAGGACTTCATTACACCTACGACCTCAACCAAGGTAGTTTGGTGCAAGTGTGGCGAGGAGATTTTTTGAATATGACGCCCATGTGGTACAATCGAGGCAA
Source organism: Bacteroidota bacterium (assembly GCA_039024375.1). Classification (GTDB taxonomy): domain Bacteria; phylum Bacteroidota; class Bacteroidia; order Chitinophagales; family Saprospiraceae; genus JAFMDF01. The sequence continues at coordinate 4,150 of JBCCQK010000034.1, read as the reverse complement.
TGGCCAATCGGAAGCACTTGGCGTTATTGCCCACCTAACGCCCAATCCACAAATTGTGGAACAAGCGACGGTCAGCATGACTAATCAAGCACCTCCAAAGGACTGGTATCGCTACCGTTCTTACACCGTCGATGAGCACAATCGACCGACCTTCCACTACGAAGCCTACGGTCTGCAAGTGGCCGACCAGCTTGCGCCCAGCGAAGGGCAGAAAGCCATCCAACGACAACTCAAAATTGAAGGAACGACCGACCGCAAACTGGCCTTTTGCCTAGCCGAGGGACAAGCGATTACCAAACTTAGCAAAGACTTGTATTTAGTAGATGAACAGTATTACGTCGAAGTAGCGGACGCTACCAAAGTAGCGTCGTTAGCTGAGGGCAAACAAGGGTTAATAGTGCCAATTTCGGGGACAACTACGCTTGATTATAAAATTGTTTGGTAATTCAATTTGCCGCCGAATACTAAGGTCTTATTCCGCATAATTATTGCTTACAGAAGAAGCTAAAATAATCTAAATTCTAATTCATGGCATCCTTTCATAAAACTTTTTTCGGACTACTATTCAGTCTAGGTTTAATTAGTACTTTACTAGCACAATCCGCCGACTTAGCCCCCACCGAAAACGATTACTACAAAATCATCACGATGCCCGTGCCCGAAGATATCTTGATTGAAGCGGGTGGTGTCTGTGCCCTGCCCAGTGGTAGCATTGCCGTCAGTACGCGACGGGGAGATGTCTATATCATCGATAACCCCTACATGGAAAATGGCAGCAATCCTCGTTATCGCCTGTACGCTAGTGGCCTGCACGAAATTTTGGGACTGGCTTACGTGGATGGGGACTTGGTGTGCGCCCAACGGGGGGAATTGACTCGATTGAAAGACAATAACGGCGACGGGTACGCCGACGAATACGAGGCCGTTTACGTATGGCCGCTATCGGGGCATTACCACGAATATTCCTACGGACCTATCGTTGATGCCGAGGGTAATTTTTTTGTAACGACCAACGTCGCTTTTGGTGACCGAGAATGGTGGCGCGGTGAGAGTCGAGTACCGTGGAGAGGTTGGACTTTGAAGATTACGCCCGACGGTAAAATGGAACCGTGGGCAACGGGCATGCGTTCTCCTGCGGGATTCGGTATGATTGACGGCGAGTTGTTTTACGCCGACAACCAAGGCGATTGGATTGGTTCGGGCGGTATTGTTCACGTGGAAAAAGGAGACTTTACGGGACATCCTGCAGGTTTGCGCTGGGCCGATTTACAAGGTAGCCCTGTTGCCATTAGTGACAAGGATGTTTACGCTGTAGCCGACCCTAGATTCTCACCTCCCGGCGAGGCTATCAAGCCCGAAAATATTGAAGAGGAGACGCCTTTGCCGCTTTTTGCTGTAGCCGAAAAAGTACCCGAGGTGAAGTTACCCGCCGTTTGGCTACCGCACGGTATTTTAGGAATTTCCTTGGCGGAAATGATTAAAGATGATACCGACGGGAATTTCGGTCCATTTACAGGACAGGTTTTCATTGGTGACCAAGGGCAAGCCAAATTGATGCGGGTGGATATGGAAAAAATTGACGGCGAATATCAAGGTGTAGTATTCCCCTTTCGGGAAAATTTCCAATCGGGTATTTTGCGTACCTGTTGGGGAAAAGACGGCTCTATGTTTTTGGGACAAACCAACCGCGGTTGGGGTTCGCTGGGGAACAAAAACCAAGGATTACAACGGTTGGTTTGGACGGGTAAAATTCCCTTTGAAATGAAGACCATCAAAGCGCAGCCCGACGGGTTCGAGATTGAGTTCACTCAACCCGTGGACAAAGCAACGGCCAGTAACCCCGATAATTACGAAGTGACCAGTTTTATTTATAAGTACCATCCCGTTTACGGTAGCCCCATCGTCAACGACCAATCGGAGTGGATTCGAGGCGTACAGATTAGCAAAGATGGGTTAAAAGCCAGATTGGTACTCGACCAAAAGATGCGGGAAAAATATATTTACGAAATCAAAGCGACGGGGGTTAAAAATTATACCGAAGGCTACCCATTGCTCCACAGTACGGGCTACTACACGCTGAATAATACGCCAGCGGGCGAGGGACTCAACCTTCCTCCAAGACCCAAACCTACGGCAAATGCTGGAATGGCACACCACAACCACGGCGCTATGGCGAGTGCCAAATCTGCGGAGAACTTGGTTTCTCCCGATGTTAAGGCGGCGGGTGCTGCTCCCAAAAAAGTGAATCGTGCACCTTTAGCGAGTAAAAGAGTCAATAAACGACCTGCCAGTTGGGGAAAAATAGATGTGCCGATCGTTATGGGCACAAAGCCAGGGCTAAAATACGACCGAACGGACATGACCGTAAAAGCGGGTAGCCGCATCGAGTGGACGTTTGTCAATAAAGATGATATGATTCATAACTTGGTCCTCGTTAAGCCGAATACAGCCTCTGCAGTTGGCATGGCTGCTTTAAACTTGGGCTTGAAAGGAGAACAAATGGACTACGTGCCAAACTCTAGTGACGTTCTATACCATACGGGATTGATACAGCCTGGCAGTTCGGAAACCATTTATTTGTATGCTCCCGATACGCCTGGGACTTATCAATTTGTTTGTACTTTTCCTGGGCATGCGGAGTTGATGCGTGGGGTATTGCGGGTGGTGGAGTAATGAATAATTATCAATAGGTTTGATAAGCGGTGTTTTTGAGAATACCGCTTATCCTCCTTTGGACAAAAGAAGGCTGCTTATAAAATCTATAATAATATCTAACATCAAATACATGAAAGCACATACTGCTAGTTTAATTAATGCGATAACCCTTATTGTAATGGCGGGTTGGGGCTACCTATCTTCCGAAACGCCGTCCGTTACGGCGTTGATTCCCGTTGGCATTGGCGTAGCTTTGTTGGCCTGTAATCCAGGGGTTAAAAAAGAGAATAAAGTAATTGCCCACATTGCAGTTCTACTAACCTTCATTGTCTTGCTTGGCTTTTACAAGCCCTTAACGGGCGCAATGGGGCGAGGCGATAATATGGCGGTCATTCGAGTCGTCCTTATGATTGCCAGTACCCTTTTTGCGATGGTTTATTTCATCAAGAGTTTTAGAGACGCTAGGAAGGCTAGGCAAGCCTAATTCAGTCAGTAGTAAGCAATGTACTGTTAGCAGTCGTTATCAAAGTCTAACACTTAATATTTTACAAAAGTAGTTACCTGTCGATGGACACGTTTTGCGTGTTATCTCGATTAGTGCCAAAGCTACCCATACGGGCAGGCTACGCCTCTTAAAATGGATTTAGGAAATTGCCCACCGTACTTTCAAAAATCCCGAAAGTGTAAAAGTCGCTTACGCAAAAAATTGGGATTGACGCATTCAAATATTAAATTTACGACTTTCTTTCACGAATTAATCAATTAGTGGTTCAAGTCATAAATTCTCGACAGGTTAAATCGGCGTCTTTTTCCGTTATGCTGCGTTATTTTTTTCTCAAAGAGTTACGGCTATTCTCAAAAAAAATGCCTTGTCTAACGAAAAAATACACTCGATTAAACTATCCATTACTCATGACTTGAACCACTAGCAAATTCACATTATGGAAGTCAACAAAACCAGAAAAATTATCGGTTGGGTGCTAGTTGCTGCCCCTTTATTGATGCTACTCCCCGCTAGTTTCGCCAAAATAACGGGCAACCCCGAGGCGGTAGGTAATTTAACCCAACTAAATATTCTGAATGCGCCCATCGTCGGGGTCATTACCCTTATTTCGGTGGTACTCTATCTAATTCCCAAAACTTCTAATATCGGCTTTTTCTTGCTTTGCAGCTACTTTGGTGGCGTAATTGTCGGTGAGTTTGCCCTTGGGCTGAATCCGCTAACGGGGATTGGATTATCGGTTTTGTTGTACGTTGGGACGATGTTGCGCAAGCCAGAATTGTCGGGTCTAGGAATTTAGTGAAGTATGCCAGTCACCCATTTCAGCATCGAAAAAGGCTATGTTCATCCATTGGCAGTTATGAGACAGCAAAGCTAGAAGAATTACTAGCGGCGGTAAACCAAAAAATAAAAGAATGTGGGTTTAATGTCTAAATATACTAATTTAAGGTAAAAATTGGACTTTTCATTCTAAAAATTGTTGTATTGTTATAT
>JBCCQK010000033.1:0-29807 GCA_039024375.1 Bacteroidota bacterium | reverse complement strand
TCTGGTGTGTAGGTTATCGTGTTACCTCCGTTAACTGAACCACTTCCATTTATACCATCTGTAATAATAGTGGTAGTTAAAGTAGAATCTTCGGTGTCGCTATCGTTGAACTGTACATCAATGGTAACTGGCATATCCTCATCCGTCGTTACTGCATCATCCATCGCTACAGGTGCATCATTGACTGGATTAACCAAAATAATAACTTCCACCGTATCACAAACTGCACTAATATCACAAACCTCATAAATCAAAGTATCAGGACCTGAATAATCTGCATCAGGTATATATTGGATACTATCCGTTCCAATAACTGTTGCTGTGCCCTCAGTTGGGTCAGTTATAATAGTTGTTGTATTTGGATTACTGGTTATTTCAACGTAAGCCTCCGTATCTTCATTTAAGACCAGCATACTGTTATTCACCACGATAAATACCATAGCGGTATCGCAAAGCGCTGGACTTTCGTTATCACAAATTTGATAAGTCAAGGTATCGGCGCCAAAGAATCCAGCATCAGGCGTATAATTAATACTATCGCCATTAATTACCGATGCCGTACCATTGGCTGGCATTTCTGTAATAATCGTAGTTAAAGTAGAATCTTCTATATCTGCATCATTTCTTTGGACATCAATCATCACTAGCTCTTCCTCTGTTGTGATTGCCATATCGTTCATAGCAACTGGTGTATCATTCACTGGGTCAACCGTAATGAAAACCATGGCGGTGTCACATTGACTTGGATTGTGGTCGTCACAAATTTCGTAAGTCAAGGTATCTAAGCCAGTAAAATTGAGTGGTGCTTGATACTGAATATCTGTTCCACTAACCGTTGGCGTTACTCCTAAGGAGGAGTTACCAATGACCGCGGTTATTAAATTATCACCATCTGGGTCACTATCATTGGTTTGAACTGGAATTAGACTTAATTCATCTTCATTAACATTGACAGTATCGTTGACTGCGATTGGCGCATCACCACCATCCCAGAAATTCACGCCGTATTCATCATCGCCATTACCATTGTAGCAGTATTGTGCTACATCCATCATATAGTCACCTGCTGACCAAATGCCTGCGGCAACTGCTACAGATTCTCTACCGTTGCCTGCACTTCCCCATTGGGTAAAGTCCATAATATTGGTAGAATCTCCAAATCCTCCCGTTGGAATGTATAAGCCTAAGTCAGCGGCTGTATCATCCAATGTCCAAGAAATAACCAAACTATCTCCTACGGCTAGACTATCTAATGTACCCGCAGTAACTTCAGAGTTAGTAATGGTTAAATAGCTAAATTTAGAGCATAACCTATAGTTCGTAATATCTCTAGTTTCAGTACCAAAGTTTTTAATGATAATTTCATCATTCAATGGGTCTACACATAATAATCGGACAGCATCGTCTTTGACATCGTTGATAACTGTAATTGCTACCATTTGGGTATCACAAGCATGGTAAATATCACAAACAGTTACCTCGATGTTGTAAATATTATCCGTTCCATTATCGGTAGGATTCTCGAAATCTGGACTCGTTATAAAAGTGATTTCACCCGTGATAGAATCAACGTCAAATTTCGCATCATCGATGCTACCTATCAAGTCATATCTCAAAGTAGAATCTACTTCACTATTAATATCATCAGTACTAGCAATATTAATCACTATGCTCGAATCGCCTTCTAAATAAGTGGTATCCACCGCATAAGTAAGCATTGGTGGATTATTACAAGCACCTACGTAGGTTGAATCTAAAAAGGCTTGTCCTGTGCCGTTGAAAGATGGCGTAATGGCATAGTTAATTACGTCACTATCTACGCTAGTTTCTACGGTATCGGCTATTCCATTCAAACCATATAGACCTGCAATAGTACTATCTGCTTGTGCTACTATACCATGACCTGCTTCTTCTGCATCTAAGCAACCGTCATTATCCGAATCCAAGTCGTAATTATTTGGGATGCCATCGCCATCTGAATCTATATTAACTGGTGCTAAAGCCGTACAAGTTTGACTGCCAGTAGGAGAACTAGCTGCCGTACTAAAACAGTAGGCCCTTGGGGAACCACTACTATTTCTAAGTATTAACTGTATAGTCGTTACCTGCGAATAATAGAATGTGAAATCATCATCGGAGTTACTATTACTATTAAAATATAGCGTACTTCCATTATCGGTAACCGTAGCACCGTTACCAGAATTGATACCATAACCCACAAACCCATTTTTAGTCACTTCTATTCCTTCTGGTAAGTCCAAATCATCCATAAAGAATCCGAAGTTTATCGCTACGGGGTCACTAGTACCAGTTTTGAAAAATTCAAATATTACGGCTGTCCCCTCTGAAGCATTATTAATGGCAAAACCATTCGTACCAGAGCAATCTCCATTTCCATTAGCTACAAATGCTACACTACCTGTTGGTTCGGTTATGACCATGTCAATGCTTTGTCCACCAACCGCTCCAATATTAGTGAAAGTCATGGTAGTACTAGTAAGCGTAGGCGTATCAAAATCATAAGCTGGGAATACACCATTATCATCAAATGTTTGACAAGAAAGGGTTTCTCCTTCGTCGCTATCTAAAATTCCATCATTATCATCATCTAAATCATCTAAATCTGCTACATTATCTCCATCAAAGTCATTCCCTGCAAAAGTGAAGAAAGTACCTTGGAAATCAACTTTCGCACAGAGGTTTCCTTGGAAATCATTATATAACGGAATTTCTAAAGTACCACTACCAAATGCAGGGTCAGTACTATGTACTAAAATATGGGTCACTGGGAAGCTATCTGGTATTTTTACAATTACGGTATCCATACTACCACCCGTTTCGGTAACTTCCCAAATTCTACCCATGTGGGTATTAACTGCCTTGCCAGCATAATTACTAATCATTAAGTTCGTGCTAGCTTGATTATTGGCCCAGAATAAGTGCGCAATATCCGTTGGAAAACCAGCAGTTGCGGTATCTAAGGTAATGGTCACTATTGCACCAGGTTCTTGACTTTTCGCTTCGATAGAGTATAAACCTAAACATTTATCAATACCAATACCTGCTACTTCAGTTACATAGCTTGGACTAGTGGCCGCACTCCAAATCATTGAATTATCCGACGCATAGTAATCTTGGTCGTAAGGAATACCATATTTAGCGGCTAAATAAGATTCAATGACCACTATTTCATCTGCGTTTAATTCGCCCTTGTAAACGATAACTTCTGCTACGTCTCCCACAAAAGGATTGCCATAGACTTCATCCTCTCTACTCAAATCGGAAAACTGTAAGAATTCTGGTTCCAATGAATGGTTTTCTCTAGTAGTGAAGGTATCCACCAACATTCCATTTTCCCAGATACTAGAACCTAAGGCAATCGTGTCGTTATAAGTAACTCGTAATAAAGTTGGTCTGTCTTTTCTGATAGCGGGACCATTTTGACTTTCCTCACCAATGGGGGCGCCTGCCCCTAGCACTCTATCAGGAATACTATTGCCTGCCGCTCCGCCTCGCCAAAGTAGCCCTCTGCTAAACCGCTGGACGGAGAAGATGGTCATCTTTGGCATTGCTGCTGCGCTGATATCTAGATTGGTGGTTAATATTTGACCGTCAGGAACTATGTTGTATATCTGTCCATCATCAATATCACCGTTCCCTCCCTCTCGGCTATTTTCGGTAAATCTAAGGGTCTCAATACCATTGATTTGGTTTCTAAGCGAATCTGCTAGGTATGGTGGATTGATACTTTCTACTAGAATATTGCTACCACTTTGGTCTGCCCATCCGATAATCACACCTAATGAATCAACGGTCAAGCCAGCATCTCCTTTCAACCATAATTCTAAGGTTGCATTCGCTGCCTTTGGGCGCTGACAATCAGGGTCATCACAGTCTATTAGGCCATCGTTATCATCGTCAATACCATTGCCGCAATCTTCTGGAGGGTAACAGTTGTTACTTGTATTTAGACTGTCGAGGAAGAAGGGCGTTCCGCTGCCATTGTCTTCGATAGTGTAATTGATAGTATCGCTATCTACATTGGTTTCTAAATGGTCTGCAAAGCCATTTGCACCGACAGAAGTAAAAGCAGCATTTTGAATAACTAAAGAATCTCCTAATATGCCTGCACCTGCCTCAACTATGTCATAACAACCATCGCCGTCGGAATCGAGGTCGAAATGGTTAGGAATGCCGTCACCGTCATGATCAAATGGAACAACATCAGCATTGACAATCGTACAAAGTTCGTTTGAAAAATAAAAGGAAGTTGCAGCGCCGTCAAAACGGAAAACACCAGCTTGGTTTCCTGTTCGATTATTTAATTTAACGCTAAATGATGACCTATTTACAAAATTAACTTGTACTGCATTGCTCGGTTCATCACCATGTGGAGCAGCATCTTCATCCGTTGGGGAAAACAGTATTTCATTTACCGTTGGATTGCTAATTACCAAATCAGTAGGACTGTCCAAAATGTAGGCTCCAACCTCATCCTTGAAAACGCTTAGACGTTCTTCTCTATCGGCAATATTATCCAATTGGTCAATGTCCACAAAACGAAGGGAGGCATTAAGATTAATTGGAATAGTTGTACCTGCTAAATAAAACTCGACACGGATAATTGCTTCGGCATCTTGGTCCTGAACAGCACCGTTAGCCAACGCAATTGCTGCTTTATTGGAAGATGCTTCCCGATACATTACAGGATTAACGTTGGCATCCACAACCACAGTCCACATATCTATAGAGTCTCCTGTTGGGGTTGCGCCCACATTACTAAATATTGCGGTTTCTCCATTTCCTATTCCATCTACCACTTCCGTGTTGCCATTTCTCATATTGTTATGAGGAGTGCTAGCCACTATTGTCGTAAAACCTGTCACTTCTTGTGGCAAAGGATTTGTTTCGCAGATATTACCACTTTCTTCACTATCCAATATCCCATCATTATCATCATCTATATCATCAATATCGGCTACGCCGTCGCCATCATTATCGCCCAAGACATGTACAAAAATATAAGCCGTATCGCAAAGGGTATTCGGTGCAGGTGTTGTATCGCAAACGATATACTCTACCATATCGATGCCAATAAAATCAGTATTTGGTGTATAGCTAATTGTGGAATCCGTCACAAATTCAACTTTACCATTCGTGGCGGTAATTTGCACCTTGCTCGTATCTACTTCGGTATCTTTAATTTCATCGTTTGCTAAGAAAGGAATGGTATCTGTTTGATTAACCAGAATGGTAGTCGTATCATTCTTTACATCGACAACAATTGGGTCTAAGACCGTTACCATTAAAATAGTAGTATCACAAACACCCGTACCGTTATCACAAGTACGAATACAGATATCTTCGGTTCCCACAAAGCCACCAATAACGGTCAGTGTAACGCAACTATCATTATTGGAGAATACTTCGTTGAAGTTCGTGCCACCTCCACAAACAGTTGATTGGCTGATGTTGGTAATTTCTAAGCCGTTCTCTAAATTCAGGCAAACCGTTTCACTAGCATTTACCTCCATCGTCACCATAATGGTATCGAGGCAAGCAGGGCACTGGGGTTGCTGTGCTGGTTGTGATTCGCCAACGGTATAACAACCGTGGAAGACATCAATTTCGCCGTAGAAGTTTTTGTCTGTACCAGCTACGTTATTATCCAAATCTACCAAGGTACTTTGGCTTGCGTTTCCGCCAGTTGATGGAGTATATTGGAAACCATAGATATATGGAGAAGGAAAGTTTAAGGCATCTCCTGTGAATACAACGTAATCTTCAAATCCATAAACGGTGTCATTAGAGACATGGTGATATGCCCAAGAAATTCCTCCACGAGAGTTAGGACCACCTGAATAGAATCCAGTTGCGTACTTCGTACCATTACTCTGATTATTGGATTTATCTTCCACCCATTGTCCTTTGGTACATTTCGCCCATTCCATGTTGTGAACACCGTGCGAACTAGTACCATTTCCACCAGCACTCATTTGAATTTCAGATAATAAAACTCTATCTCCTCGCTGGTTGAAATCAATATCTCCAACTGGATAAGAATTACCACCTACCGTTGTAGTAATATCCATTTCTTCTTTCAATGTAGTTGGTTGGAAACTACCGTCGTTACCTAACGCAATGGAATAAATTTTAGAAGGATTAAAGACGGAGAAATATAATTTATTCTCTACTTCGTTATAGCCTACACCAACGACCATTTCGCTGGTTGGCGCTGCACTTCCTGTAATTGAACCTGCGGTACCATAATCATAAGTATCAATGACTGCACCTGTGGTTAGGTTAATTCGATAAATCTTACCATCATCATAATTTGAGGCAAAGATTTGGTCGTGATTATTATCTATGGTTAGATAGCCAATACCTAATCCACCTGTAAGGGTCGTATGCGTAGATACTGCTCCTGTTATTGCGTCTAATTTGTAAATTTTTGGAACGGAAGCATTACCAACACCCCAAATTCTAGTGTTACCTACATAAATATCACCTGATGCTTGGTCAACGGCTAATCCCATCATCGTCTCCCCACCAAAGTCACTCAAATCCCAAGTATGCACTTCATTGACTGATTTCCAATTCAAGCCTCGATTAGAAGGGGTATCATGTAAACCTCCAATATGGGTCATATCTTCGACGGCTACGGTTACCGTACTTCCGTCGGTTGGTTTACAAGTAACCGCGAAATAACCCGGTCGAATGATGGTATTTTCATCTACGCCACAACATGGGCTGTCTTCCACATATTTAGTCCCACAATCTGGGTCTTCACAATCAATTAAGCCATCACCATCATCATCGATGCCGTTATCGCAAATTTCTATGATACAATGGTCTAAGTTAGCATCATACGCTTTTTCAGCAGTAGAAGCATAATTAATTATACCATTATCCGTAGCTGTTTCCAAATTATCCGCTAAGCCGTTTAAGCCTACAGAACCAGTTATTAAAGAATCCGCTTTATCGTTGGCAATATTAGCCTCCACAAAATCGTAGCAACCGTCATTATCACTATCTAAGTCAAGGTAATTAGGTAGGCCGTCATTGTCTGTATCACAAGGCAGCACAAAAGTTACTTCGAAAGAAGTTAAATTAAAGTTAGACGCAACGAACTCTCTTGCTCCGAAATTAGAGACATCTTCGTATAATAAATCAATTTCCGTGAATAATTCATCCGCCACAAATTTTATATCTGCATTATTAGTTGGGGTATTATTTTCCGTAGGTCGCATTAATAATGGAGATACGGCTCCTCTATCTACAAACTCAAAGGCACTTGCTCCGAAAAGTATCATATTTTGTGGCGCATTACCAGCAGGGTTGGTGGTGACCAATTCGTTGGTATTAATATCATAAGCTGCTAAGTCTGCATTATTAGTGGTAGACCAAGTACCCGAAACGGTAAAGGCCATCGCATCTTTAGCACTTGCGTTAGGGAAATTATCAAATCCACTTAAATTGGTAAACATCAATTCTTTAATTGGAATCGTGGATTCAAAAGACAGTACGCCTTCCGTAGCTGCAGCATCCCATAGCTGAACCGCACCAGCGGCGGAAATAGATACCTGATTAGTTTGTTGATTTCCATCAGGGCCCAATAGACCTGGGTGACTACTTGGAGGGAATACCCGAATCGTATCAGACTTTCCGTTATACATACCAATATAATTCACACTATTGGCGGAAGAAGAACTTGGGTCTAGGGTCATAGTAATGGTAGTCGTTTCACATTCATCGGTGTCTAATATACCATCATTATCATCGTCGATATCCACCAAGTTTCCAATGCCATCATTATCCGTATCTAAACAAGCATTTTGTAAGCTATCTAGGTAATAAGGCTGTACTTCATAGACTAATAAACCTGTATCTGCTGCCATTTCCACGTGGTCAGCTAATCCATTTAAACCAACCGTGGTATAATCTCCACTTTGAGTTACTAAACTATCGCCAATACTTCCTGCACCTGCCTCTGCTAAATCAGGACAGCCATCGCCATCAGAGTCAAGGTCCAAAGAATTTATTAATCCATCACCGTCTGTATCTAATACGACCAATCGTAAAGAATCACAGTTAACTCCTGTAGACAACCCACCCGTTGGGCCATAATTGAGATAATCAATTAATAAGTAACCTGTTTTACCTGGTTGCCAACCATTGGATAGCGGTGACTCAGCCACAAAGGTTAGGTGGCTGTAATTAGCATTTGGCGTAAAGATTAAATCTTCGTATAGCCAGCCTGCCGCTTGATTTGGTCGCTCCGTCGTTTGACCAATATATTGGGTCTGTCCACAAGCACCACCCGCATAAATCTTCATATAAGCTGGGAAATTACTAGACCAAGGTGTAATGGAACCAATAGCAGTAGCGACACTTAATTTATATTCTTCTCCATTGACCATTGGTGTGACGGAAAGGGTAAAAGCTTCACTCTCATGGAAACCAAACATTCTGTTACCTTCATAAGGCGTGACAGGTGCACCCCATAGTGAAGCAGCAGGAGCATCTGGACTACCGTAGCAAGCCGTCCAAGCTGCTGAACCACTTTCAATCGAATTATCAAAGGTCAAATTACCTACTGGAGGGGTCGGACTACAAGAGAACCCTGCATCTTCAATTTCATCCAAGATACCATCATTATCATCATCAATATCTACTAAATCTCCAATCCCATCATCATCCGTATCAATACAAGCATTTTGCGTATTGTCTAAGTAGTACGGTTGTAAACTATAATTAACAACATCATTATCTATGCCTACCTCTAAATGGTCTGCTAAACCATTGGTACCTACAGCCGTAAAGTTGCTATTTTGCGTTACTAGCGAATCGGTCACTTCACCCGCACCAGATTCAGCTAAATCCGAACAACCATCACCGTCGGCATCGAGGTCTAAGTGATTGGGTAGTCCATCATTATCCAAATCTTCATCACAGCTAGCAACTGGGTAATTTTCTGCTCGGAATCCAGAAACATCAAAGGTGATTTCTTTTACACCCGAGTAATAGCTATTCCCTGATACCCCATATACTCTAAATTGATTAAATACTGTATTAGGTGCATGAATATTCTCAATTTCTACTGTACCACTAGATGCCGTGTAGGCAGAATCGATAGATAGGTCAATCCAATCCGTTCCATCAAATGAACCCTGTAGTCGGATTCTATTAGCATTCGCATTTTGAGACAATGCCCAACTTTGCATATCCAACTTCAACGTTCTAATAGCGACTGGATAACCAGGTTCAATTAAGAATAAGGTTTTATCAGTAATATCTTGGTTGATATTGAAAGCAGAATAAGTATTCGTTACATCATCGTAGTTTCTTTCGATTAAATTACCATTGTAAATCGTTAAATCAGTCGTGACGCTGGTAATGGTATCCGCATCTGCTACCGTTAAGAAACAACTAGGCGATTCTTCACTATCTCGAATACCGTCATTATCATCATCAATATCAATCACATCTCCTACTAGGTCGCCGTCAAAATCATCACAAGCTGTGGCATCCGTAGAGTCCATCGCCAACTGACGATAGAAAGAGGTATAAATAATATCCGCATTTTCGGTGTCTTCTGTTTCTAAATTATCTGCTAAACCGTTTAAGCCCACAGAACCAGTAATTAAAGAGTCACCAATTGGCCCAGCACCTGCCTCTACTAAATCCCAACAGCCGTCGCCGTCAGAATCTAAATCTTGGTGGTTCGGGAATCCATCGCCATCGGTATCGACTGGACTGCTGCAAGTTCCTGTAACAGGCGAAGAAGATATTTGACCTGGCGTTAAATAAATCCAAGTAGAAGTCCCTTTTTCTCTATATTCCCAATAAATGTCGCCGTAGTAAGCCGATAAATCTCTTAAATAACCGACTAAGAAATGGCCATTGGCATCAGCGGTGATTGTAGCGATAAATTCGTCGAAGTTTCTGTTGGTACCTCGGCGACAATCATAGATGCCCGCTCCAACTGGCGCCCCCGTTAAACCATTAGGGCCAACGACTCCTTCGCTATTATCTAAATCCATCAATTGACGACCACTTAGGTCAGTCGGGTCAACGATATTTGCTGGGTCAACATCGGTAGAGATACCCCAAGCGCCCGTTTGCCAGTAGGTGAATCCGCAAGAACCACCGCCCGCTGTGGCGTGTACTTCAATTTCTTTGCCCGTTAATTCTGGTGGGAAATAAGCGTAAGCTCGTAAACGAATCATATCCGTATTGCCCGTGCCATCGGGGAAAGGACGTGTTCGATACGCCCCAATTACTTCGGTATCGGCGGGTCGGTCGTGCGTTGGTAAACCGTATTCGTCAAATTCGGTGTAATAGACACCTCCACCCATTGGGGCATAACCGTGATTGGCAGCAGTTACAGGTGCAACGATGGGTTCTGTCCAATATTGATAATGAATGTTTCCGTCAGGTGCATCCACCGTAGGGAATGGACAATCACCTACCTCATAGCTATCTGGCACTCCATCGTTATCGTCATCCAAGTCAATTATATCTCCAATATTATCTCCATCAAAATCATCACAAGCATTTAAAATTGGGTCATCATAAATATTTTCGTAGAACGTATATTTAATAGAATCACTTTCTGGCGCTGTTTCTAAATTATCAGCCAAACCGTTCGGTCCAAAAGGCCCTGTCGCTAAACTATCGCCAATCATACCTGCACCTGCTTCTACGAAATCTGGACAGCCATCACCATCGGAATCTAAATCCAAATGGTTGTAAATGCCATCACCATCCGTATCCGCTGCACAGGTCAACATTGGGAAGTTTTCGGGTTTGAAGTTCGCCAATTCAAAATAAACTTCATTTGAATAACCACCACTCCAAATTGTAGCAGAAACACCGTATAAACGGTAGCTGCTGTAAACGCCTTGGTTTTGGGTAATCTCAAATTGGTCCGTATTACTCGCCGAACCGCTAATTGGATTCGGAGAATTAGCTGCGGTCGTGTAAGTCACATCGCCACTTAAATCTGTCCAATTCGTACCATCATTACTCCCCTGTACTTTGATAACCGTATTATTAAAGTTACTGTTGGTATTAATAAATTGTAGATAGATATTACTAATCTCTAGTGGAGTCGCTAAATCAAAACGATAGATTTCTTTGTTCGCAACCGCTTGACTATTGTTAAATTGAACTGCATAATCCACGCTTCCATCTACTAGTTCCTCTGGGTGCATATATGTAGCACTCATGGTTAATTCCGTACTAACCGTAACAGAAGTACTTCTATCTCCTTTTTCAAAAGAATCTTTAGAGAAGAAACAACTAGGAGATTCATCTACATCTTTTACTCCATCATTATCATCATCTATATCCACAAGGTCTGGAATATTATCATCATCTGAATCTGCACAAGCATTTAAGAAATCGGAAATGGTATAATCGACAATTGGCGTATAATCTAAAGTATCTGAATCAATAGCCGTTTCTAGGCTATTCGCTAAACCATTCAAGCCATAAGGCCCTGCAACAGTATCAATTTCCGTATTCACCGCGCCTGCTTCGTAGGCATCGTAACAAGTATCACCATCAGAATCTAAGTCTAAACGGTTAGGCGTGCCGTCTCCGTCCGTATCAATATCTTTACAACCTTTTAAGCTAGTCAAATCGACTCCACTGCCAAACCACGAAATGGCCGAAGCATAATCTGCTACAAACTCAAAGTCACCAATGGTATTGCTCATATCGAAAGCTACATACCAGGTTCTAGTAGAAGATGCGCCTGCTTTTTTGTTGAAAGTCACCCCAGAAGAAAGCTCTGTTCCATCCGCTACATCCGTATGGTCATCGGGGTCAACCATCGTCGCTTTAATTCCGCCCGTCCAAGTCAAGGTAACATCAGAGGCACTTGTACCTGCGCCTGCATTGCTATTCGCGTTGTCCACTACATCTGGTCCCCACTTGATAACTCCATTTAATACTTGAGTACTTGGCATGGTGAAATGGTAAGTTTCTTTCATACCTGCAACATTACTATGGCTCACATAATCAAAACCACCTTGTTCTTGTGCATCATTATTATAGAAATAAGAGGCATTCGCGGTTGCTAATTCAAAATTCATGGTAATGGTATCTTCGCCCATTTGGAATCTAGCCGTATTGATATGAATACCAGAACCACCACCATTTTGTTGTGGCACATTTGAAAGAGTAGCGGTAACGTTTCCACAATCAATCTCATCCGTATCTAAAATACCATCATTATCATCATCTAAATCACTTAAATCGCCTACATTATCATTATCGGAATCGGCGCAATTATTTAATAAAGAAGTATAAGCATAAGGGAAATAAGTATAGTTGGTAGAATCGCTATCTACGCCAGTTTCTAAATTATCCGCTAGACCGTTTTGTCCAACGCCACCAGTGATAAGTGAATCACCAATAACACCACCGCCAGCTTCCGCAATATCAAAACAACCATCATTATCAGAATCCAAGTCTAAGTGGTTATAAATGCCATCACCGTCCGTATCGGCATCACAAGTTGGTTTTGGATAATCCGCAGATTTGAAATTATTCACTTCAAAATAGGCTTCATTAGAATAACCACCACTCCAAATATTTCCAGAAACACCATAAAGTCTATAACTACTGTATTTATCTGGATTCTGCGTAATTTCAAATTGGTCATTTAAATTAGAGGCCGAGTTAAATGGATTTGGTGTATTAGCTGCTGTGGTATAATTCACATCACCACTTAAATCTGTCCAAATGATACCATCCTTACTACCTTGAACCTTAATGACGGTACTGTTAAAGTTACTGTTACCATTAACAAATTGTAGGTAAATATTGCTTAATTCAATGGCGGTAGAGAAATCAAATCGGTAGATTTCTTTATTTGCCACAGCTTGACCATTATTAAATTGTACCGCATATTCTGCCCCACTTGTTCCTTTCAAGCCATCCACCAATTCTTCTGGATGGCCGTAGGTGCCACTCATCGTCAATTCGGTACTGACATTGATTATAGAACTTCTATTACCCGATTCAAATAAAGCAGAAGTATAATAACAATCAGGAGATTCTACTACATCCAGAATACCATCATTATCATCATCTATATCTACTAAGTCAGGAATATTATCATTATCGGTATCGGCACATGGGTTTAAGAAATCACTTTGGCTGTAAATGATATTAGCAGCAAAATTAGCTGTATCCGAATCAATATTCGTTTCTAAATCATTGGCAAAACCATTTAAGCCTACTTCTGCTGAGTTATTGGCTGCTTTATCGTTATTACTATTAATCGCACCTGATTCAAAGGCATCGTAACAGCCATCATTATCGGAATCTAAATCGTATTTATCGACAATACCATCTCTATCCGTATCAAAAATGACACAAATACCATCGGTGAAATTCACACCGTAGCCGTGGTAGCTAATGGCACCAGTTCTAGTATGTGCAGGAACAATGGCAAAATCATTGGTCGTTCCTTCGGTTAAGAAGGTGATTTTCCAAGTTCGACTGTTAGTTGTACCAGCTTTTTGGTTGAAGACGACCCCGGAGGCAATGGTAGCGCCATCGGTTAAAGTGGTCTGATTATCAGGGTCTGTTACAATTGCTTGAATATCAAAATTCCATTCTAAAGTAATTTGATGTTCTGGCACATTTTGATTCGCCCAACTGGAACTATTCGTAGGCACTTCTGGTCCCCATTCGATATTGCCACTAAATTCAGCAAATTCTGGAAGGGTGAACGTGTGTCTTTCAAAAATATCGAAAGGTGTACTAGCGTCTCTAGTTGAGTAGTGGAAACCATCCGTAATATTTGTATAGAAAGTTGAAATATCCGCATCCGACATAAAGGCATACTTCACCGTATCGGTTGCATTGGCAAAATCAATGGTTACGACGTGGTCACCTGCACCACCTGTTTTCACTAAATTTTGTGCAGCTAACTCTCCACAACGTGTTTCTAATCTATCTAAAATACCATCATTATCATCATCAATATCAATGATGTCTCCAATGCCGTCATTATCAAAATCATCACAGGCATTGGTACCAAAATCAGTAGCATAAGGATAGAATTTGTAATTGATAGAATCACTATTGGTGGCAGTTTCTAATGTATCTGCAAAGCCATTGACTCCCACCATCGTAGTAGTAATGCTATCGCCAATAAAACCAGCCCCTGCCTCCACAATGTCATAACAACCATCGTTATCCGAATCTCGGTCTAATCTATCAGGCGTGCCGTCACCGTCAGAGTCTTTATCAGTACAAGCTTGTAATTTAGAGAAATCTACGCCACTACTAAAGTCTGAGGCAGAAGTATTAGTATAATTGGCATCAATCACAAAGTCATCTACATAATTTCTTAAGTCAAAAATAACGTACCAAGTTCTGGTTTGTGTAGGGCCTGCTAGGCGTTGCAAAATATCTCCCGAATTCAATTCTGTACCATTTGCTGTACCTATTTGATTATCAGGGTCATGCAAAGTAGCCGTAGCACTTCCTGTCCAAGACAGTACAATATCAACTACTGTACAATTTTGGTTATATCGACTATTTAAATTGCTGTTTGTATTAGGTCCCCAAAGGATTTGACCATTGACGATATTGCCCATTGGCATACCAAAAGTTATCTTCTCCGTTGCACCTGCGGCTGGTTTATAGGCAGTAAAATCCATTGCCCCTTCTTTATTACCAACTGCCCAGTAGCTTGAATGTCCCATTACTTGGAATTTAATATCCAAAGTATCTGAACCTAATGGGTAGCGATTGGTAGCCAAGTGCATACCAGAACCTTCGCCATTATTTGTTTTGACAAAATCCAATGACTGCCCAGGCCCAGAACAAATCATTTCCAAATAATCTGGAATACCATCGTTATCATCATCAACGTCTACTACATCACCGATTAAATCATCATCAAAGTCTTGGCAACCGTTGACTAAAGTTGTTTGGGCGAGTGGATAGTTGGAGATGAAATTATAGGTTGCATCCGCATAATTACTCGTTTCTAAATTATTGGCAAAACCGTTATGTCCAACCTCGGCATAAGTCGAAGCAGCTAAACTATCCGTTTTGCTGGTAATTGCTGCACTTTCTTTGGCGTCCGAACAACCATCGCCGTCGGAGTCTCTATCGAATTTATCGGGTGTTCCGTCCATATCTCGGTCAATTTCCGAACAAGCCGTTAGATTCGTAAAATCCATACCGCTACCAAACCAACTTGGTGAACCTTGATAATCGGCAATTAATTGGAAATCAGCCGTGTAATTGGTAAAAGTAAACTCAACGTACCAAGTTCGAGAAGTTGGTGTACCCGCTACTTTATTTAAAATATCTCCAGAATTGATAACCGTACCATCTGCTAAATTGGTTTGATTATTTGGGTCGTATAGAATAGCCATTACCCCAGCAGAGAAGGTTAACTCAATACCTACGGCACTACCGTTACTAGTCATCCAAGAATTACCATTGTTATTGGCAATATCTGGTCCCCAAAGCATGGTTCCATTAACCATATTATTTGTGGGCATCGCAAAATTCCATGTTTCACTAGTTGCTGCTGTGGTATTATACGAACCAAAATCAAAGGTTTGGTTATCAAAACCATCATTAAAGGCATAATAAGAAGCATGTGCCATTACTTCTAAATCAAAATGCATGGTATCTGAGCCTAATAAATAACTGGCACTAGTGGTATGCATGCCAGAACCATTGCCATTGGCAGCATTGGTTTCATTCATACCCGTACCAATAGGCATACAAAGCGTTTCATTGACATCTAGTATCCCATCATTATCGTCATCTAAGTCAATTAAATCCCCTACTAAGTCATTATCAAAATCATCATTACAAACATTTACTGTATTGTCTAACGCATAGCCATAAGAAGAAGTAAAGACATTAGTATCATTATCGGCTACCGTTTCTAGATTATCCGCTAGACCATTTAAGCCTACGGTTACAAAAGATACATTTTGAGTGGTTAAAGAATCACCGATTGGGCCTGCACCCGATTCTGCTAAATCAGAACAACCATCACCGTCGGAATCTAAATCTAAATGATTATAAATACCATCATTATCTGCATCATCTGTACAACTTAGTTTAGGGAAATCTTCCGCACGGAAGTTTTGTAATTCAAAATAAACTTCATTAGAATAACCACCACTCCATTTAGTAGCGGAAACACCATAGAGTCGATAGCTACTATAAGTCCCTTGGTTTTTAGTAATTTCAAATTGGTCAGTATTGGACGCAGCCCCACTAATTGGATTTGGAGAATTGGCAGAAGTGGTATAAGTAATATTTTCACTTAAATCCGTCCATGAACTACCATCGTTGCTACCTTGAATTTTTAGAACCGTATTATTAAAATTACTATTGGTATTGACAAATTGTAAATAAATATTACTAATTTCGAAAGCATCACTAAAATCAAAACGATAAATTTCTTTATTGGCTACCGCTTGACTATTATTAAATTGTACGGCATATTCTGCCCCAGAAGTACCATTTAACCCATCCACTAATTCTGCTGGATGCCCATAGGTCGCACTCATAGCTAATTCCGTACTAACCGTTATATCCGCACTTCGGTCGCCCATTTCAAATAAGGCCTTGCTAAAGAAACAATTAGGCGATTCTTCGCTATCTCTAATTCCATCATTATCATCATCTAAATCTAATAAATCACCAATTTTGTCATCATCTGTATCATCACAAGCACTAATAGCATTGGTTAAGGCGTATTTATAAGAGTTTTTATAAGTTATTCCTGCATCCGACAAATCAGTGGTTTCTAAATTATCGGCTAGACCATTTAAGCCCACGGAACCTGTAATTAGGGAATCACCAATTGCACCTGCGCCCGCCTCTACTAAGTCTGGACAGCCATCGCCGTCAGAATCTAAATCAAACTTATTTAAAATACCATCATTATCCGTATCTAACTCTTCACAAGCCGTTAAGTTCGAGAAATCCATACCCCCACCAAACCAACTTGGTGAGCCTTGGTAATCGGCGATTAATTGGAAATCGCTCATGTAATTAGTAAAAGTAAACTCCACATACCAAGTTCGAGAAGTAGGCGTACCTGCTATCTTATTAAAAATTACGCCAGAGCTTAATGCTGTTCCATCAGCTTGGTCAGTTTGATTGTTTGGGTCACGCATGATGGCAGTTACCCCAGCAGAGAAAGTCAATTCAATATCTACGGCACTACCACTACTGGTCATCCAAGAATTAGCATTATTATTGGCAATATCTGGGCCCCATAACATAGTTCCATTGACCATGTTATCAGTAGGCATGGTAAAATTCCAAGTTTCGCTAGTTGCAGCGGTTGTATTATACGAACCAAAATCAAAAGTTTGACCATCAAAACCATCATTAAAAGCATAATAGGAAGGATGTGCTATAACATCTAAATTAAAATGCATCGTATCCGACCCTAATAAATAACTGGCGCTAGTGGTATGCATTCCCGAACCATTGCCATTAGCTGCATTGGTTTCATCCATTCCTGCTCCAATATTGCCACAAAGCACTTCTTGCATATCCAACACCCCATCATTATCATCATCAATATCGACGGCATCAATGATTTTATCATTATCAAAATCTTGACAATCCATCACCATGCTGTCTAAAGCATTAGCCAGATAGAAAGAAGTATAATTAATCATACCACCATCGACCATGGTTTCCAAAGAATCACTAAAACCATTGGTACCGACTGTACCAACAATTAAAGAATCGCCGACCATGCCAGCTCCCGCCTCTACAATATCAAAACAACCATCATTATCGGAATCAATATCTAAATGATTAGGTACACCATCATTATCTGAATCAAGCGGGCTACATAAATTAGCCACTACACTATACCCTTCGTTGGTTAAATTACCTGTAGTAGAGGTGTGACGTGGTCTAAATTCTAAATCTACTTTTCCTAGATTGGTATTAAAAATAATTTTCCAAGTTGGCGTACTAGCATTTGTATAATTTCCTGCTTGTACAATTGTTTGCCCTGAGGAAATTAAAGAACCATCTGCAATGTCCAGTTGATTATCTGGGTCAACCACCGTTGCTTTAATAATACTTGGTGTCCAATTTAAGGCAATCGTTTGTGCGCCATTATCGTTATTAGCATTGGTGCTCTCCGTTAAATTAGGTCCCCACTCGACACTACCGATATTTACACCTGCCTCGTTACCGAGGATACGAATATTAGCGGTATAATCGCCATTAGAAGAAGCATCTTGTACGATATAGTGCAGTCCTTTATCCGTAGCTTCTACTACAAATCCACTATTTAGATTATTCCAGTTGACCGTATAGCCAAGGGTTTTACCTCCACCTGACATCGTTCCAGTTACCAATTTAGCCCCAGAAGAAATAACGTCTGTAGCTGCGGTTGCAATGGCACAATCATGTTCTGCCACGTCTGGAATACCATCATTATCATCATCAATATCTAAGAAATCACCCACATTATCATTATCGCTATCATCACATAAATTGACCAAACTATCCAAGGTGATAAAATCGGGTACATCAAAATTCATTTGACCACTTTCTGGACTGGTTTCTAAGGTGTCTATAAACCCATTTGCTCCTACGTTAGCTGGTGTAAAGACCGTGATACCATGCGCGGCTTCCGTTACATCTGGACAACCATCGTTATCACTATCATCGTCTAAGTGGTTAGGGGTACCATCTCCATCATCATCACAATTACCCAGACTTCTTAAAGCTACCAAAGGCGTGATTAAGGTATTACATTGATAAGTTGATACACTTGCGGTAGTACCATCTCCAAAACCTCCACCAGAGTTATGTCCAGTATTACAATACACCCCGTCTTGCGTGGAAGGGGTTAAGTGCCCACCATTTTCTACATAAACGGTCACTTTACCCGCTGTGCCGGTTGGAGAAGTTGGTAAATTAGGAGAACCGCTTGTTCCTAGCATTCCGCTACTATTTTCTCCCCAACTTAATAAAGTACCATCTTCTAAAATAACGGAGGCAGTAGGATAAATCACATCTTGGTCAGTAGCTGAAATAAAGGCTACATTTTCCAAATCACCTGTATTGGTTGGATTTTGAACTTTTACCCAACTAGTCTGAGCAGTAGTACTATTGATACCTAAAACACCACTAACATTGCCACCCATGCTATACACCTTACCATTACTACTCAGAATATAGTAACTCGGCGTTGAGCCATTTCCGCCCAAGGCAATTTGCACCATGTAATCCCCTGTCTCAATCGGGCTCATTAATTTAGTAGGTGTGGTACGATTAGTTTTAGCACTACCATCTCCTAAGTAAGTATTATTTCCCCAAGTATAAAAATCACCGTGAATATCCACCGCAAATATATTACCGGGCACCATTCGAATCACAGATATAGCAGTAGGGGTGGCTGCTTTATGCCATTCAGTAGGGGTAGCGGTGGTCGTTCCATCTCCATAAACACTTGCAGTTTGGCTTAGTGTCCACACATCTCCACCTCTAGTCAATAAAGCCAAACTTTGCGCAGTAGCAACCATCATCCCAACATCTTCGGGTAATACGCCTGTGGGCATATCAATTTCTAAGGAATCCACAGCTGTTCCAGAAGTAAGTCCGCCAGCAACAACCGCACCTTGCGAACCATAGGCAAAAAAGCCAGTAGTGGTTAACAACACAGTTTGTCCACCAGTTGCACCGTTCGCAGCCCATAACAAATCACCAGTATAATTATAGCCATTTTCTCTTGTAATAGCGGTCGGAACTAAGACCGAACTTCCAGTTGGACCATAGGTTTCGCCCGTCGCTGCGTAGCCCGTTTCGGTTCGAGCAATTACACCATGGAAAGTGGCTTGTAATAAATCGTAAGCATAGCCATTTGGGGTCATGTTTAAGGCTAGGTTGAAGCATTCTTTCGTATCAATAATACCATCATTATCATCATCAATATCCAATAAATCACCTACGCCATCATCATCTGTATCGGTGCAACCATTCTGTAAACTATCAATAGCAAAACGATAGAATGATTTATAATTAGTAGTTCCAGTTGTACCTATTTCTACTACATCAGCTAATCCATTTCTATTAACATCACCACTTGTAGTATCCGAAGAGAAAGCAAAATCAGCCATGTCATCGGTGGTTGCACCAGACTCCTTGGCATCACTACAACCATCATTATCACTATCGGGGTCAAGGTGATTGTAAAGACCGTCGCCGTCAGTATCAATAGCACAACTCAATCGAGGGAATGCTTCTGCTTTGAAGTTATTGATAGTCAAGGTAATCTCATTAACGCCAGCATAGTAACTATTTCCAGAAACGCCGATTATTCTCAAAGCAGTAACTTCTAAATTAGGTGCAAGTGTATTTAAAACACTCGCCATACCAGAGGTTACGGTAATGGAAGTATCTCCCGATAAATCAACCCAGCTGGCTCCATTGTAACCCTGTAATTTGAATTTATTACTAGAGGTTGATTGAGATAGTGCCCAACTTCTAGGAGTGTAGTCAAAGGAACCAATTGCTACAGGATAGGACAAAGAGACATTAAATAATTCTTTACCTGTTATGGCTTGATTAGGGTTAAAAGCAGAGAAGGTTGCCGTATTTTTATCAAAACTACGGTCAATCGTATTGCCATTATAGATGGTTAACTCCGTTGTTACGTTAGTGATTAAATCAATTTCACTTTCGGTGTAATAACAAGTAGGCGATTCTTCGCTATCTCGAATACCATCATTATCATCGTCAATATCTATTAAATCTGGGATTCCATCATTATCTGTATCCGCACAGAGATTCAAGAAATCACTATTAGAATAAGCCGTATTTGGCGTATAATTAAGGGTATCGCTATCCATTGCCGTTTCCAAATTATTGGCAACACCATTCAAGCCTACTTCTGCTATGGTAGTGGCGACTAAGCTATCCGTATTGACAGCGGTAGCCCCTGCCTCATAAGCATCATAACAACCATCCCCGTCTGCATCTAAATCCAAACGGTCGAAAACACCATCTTCATCGGTATCTCTATCTTTACAGCCTTGCAATTCAGAAAAATCAATGCCGTTTCCAAACCAGTTGGGTGAAGATTGATAATCTACCGTAAAATTGAAATCGCCAATGTGGTTACTAAAATCAAAAATTAAATACCAAGTTCTAGTTTGAATCGCTCCTGATTTTCGATTGATGACCGTACCAGAACTAACGCTTGCTCCATCGGCTACATCAGTTTGGTTGCTTGGGTCGTACATGGTTGCCGTTGCATTGCCATCCCAATTTAATAATAAATCTACAGCGGTTGAGGCACTATTATAGTTGGTATTAGTATTCGTACCTAAATTTGGCCCCCATTTAAAAGAACCACTAATTATCGTATTAGCAGGCATCTGGAAAACATACTTTTCTTGCGCTGTTCCTATACCTGTATTATAAGTGACGAAATTCCAAACCCCACCGTTCTCTTGTCCGTCATTGGTGTAATAAGTAGAACTTCCTTTAATTTCTACGTTCCAGTTTAAGGTATCCTCGCCCAAGAGGTATTGTCCTACAGTTTGGTGGATACCACTACCTGCCCCATTTTGTGTATTGGTTTCCATTAAAGCAGTTGCCCCAAGTGTACCACAAGTAATTTCATCTGTATCTAAAATACCATCATTATCATCGTCTAAATCAATTAAATCACCAATATCATCACCGTCAGAATCGGCGCAAGCATCTAAAGAAGCCGTGTAGGCATACGCCTGATAGGTGTAATTTGTAGAATCTGAATCGGTACTTGTTTCTAGGTGTTCTGCAAGGCCATTTTGTCCAACATCTGTATAGCTACCATTTTGACTTACTAAAGAATCGCCTACGGCACCTGCACCTGCTTCCGCTAAATCAAAACAGCCGTCGCCATCAGAATCCAAATCTAAATGATTATAAATACCATCTACATCCAAATCTGCTGTACAATTATCTCTAGGGAATTTACTAGCTGTAAAATTGCCAATAACTAGTTCTAATTCGTAAACCCCAGCATAATAAGAAGTACCAGCAATACCTTGAATACGATACTTTTCATAAGCTGTATTGGGATGCATGGTATTTTCAATGGTAAAATCAGTTGTATTATTATTCGCCATTGGAGCAGACAATTGCACCCACGAGCTACCATCCCACCCTTCTAATTGGAAAGTTGAGCTAGCATTCGAGGTCAAATACCAAGACCCAACATCTACCATAATGCCGCTGATGGCAATAGGTGACACCTCAGGGATGATTTCAAACATTGTTTTATTGACAATGCTTTGATTCACATTGAAGGCAGATTGAGTATTCGTTAACCCATCAAAACTATAGCCAATAATATGAGAAGAATATTGAGTTAATTCAGAAGTTACATTGGCAATACCCGCTAACTCTACTGCGGTATAGTAGCAAGAAGGAGATTCTATTTCATCTAAAATACCATCATTATCGTCATCGATATCTACTAAATCTGGAATATTATCTGAATCCGTATCGGCACAAAGGTTTAAGAAATCACTAATGACATATTTATGGATGAGGTCATAATTAATCATGCCCGTTTCATTACCCATTTCTACACTATTCGCCAAACCGTTTAAGCCGTAAGGCCCCGCAATCGTATCTTGTCCTTCGGTGTTGGTCGCCCCACCTTCGTAGGCATCTGTACAACCATCGCCGTCCGAATCTAAATCTAAATGGTTTAATAAAGCGTCACCATCCGTATTTTCAGCATAACCAATATTCGCATTTAAAGAATAGCCTTCTGAACCCATATTAGATGCAGAAACGTGGTTAGTCGTTAAAGTAAAATCAGAAACTAATAAATTGGTATGGAAAATGACTTTCCAAGAAGGTTGGGCAGCAGCGGTAAAAGTAGCTGCTTGAACCAAAGCCTGGCCTGAACTAATTAAAGTACTATCGGCAATATCCAGTTGATTATCAGGGTCAATAATCGTTGCAAGAACGTTTGGTGTCCAGTTCATGGTAATTGTCTGGGCTATGTTGATGTTTTCAGAATCGGTATTACCATTGATACTTGGTCCCCATTCAATATAATTTAATAAAGTTTTGGGTTGTGGACTAATGGTAGCAACGGAAGTAAAATTGGTTGTGGCATCGTTAAAAATGTAATGTACACCGTTTTCATTGGCATAGTTATTAGCGGCTACTAAAGCCACACTTGCGTCAGACAAGTCAATGCTATAATTAGCAGTTGCACTATCTTTGGTGTATGTCCCTTCGATTAGTTGTGTACCGATTGGCATAGTGTAAGTAGTGGTATTGGCCGCTCCCGCCCCTGTATTCAACTCAATGACATCTGGAATACCATCGTTATCATCGTCAATATCCACCAAATCACCTACACCGTCGTTATCCCAATCAGCACAAGCATTTTGGGTGCTGTCTTGATAAAAAGGTTGTAGGGTATAGTTGACCAGACCACTTTCTGGGCTGGTTTCTAAGGTATCAGCTAGACCATTTAGACCTACCGTTGGGCTAGTACTATTTCCATAAACTAAACTATCGGTAACGGGGCCAGCGCCTGCCTCGGCTAGGTCGTAGCAGCCATCGCCATCGGAATCGAGGTCAAGACTATTAACTATGCCATCGTTATCCGTATCTGTAATACAGCCTAATGTTTGCCCTCTCACTGCAACTCTATCAATAATATAATCGTCTGGTGTTGACCCAGTACCCGTACCTCTAAATAGTAGATAATAGTACCCATCTGTAGGTACAATAAAATTACCAGAATAAGTAGCAAAATTTGGACTTGCAGAATAAGCAGGAAGCGTACTAAAAAAATCTCTTTCTAATTCAATGAGGACTGTATCTGCATCTGCATCAAATATTTGAACGACATATTGAGTGCTGGCAGAGCCATTACCTCTTGAACCTAAATCAAAAGTATAATCATAAACTTCACCTCCAGTTAAAGGTCTATTAAATTTAAGTACTACTGCATTGTTAAATGAATTCAGTTCGTACAGTGCATTCATTAAACCTTCCTCAGGATTAGTACTTATTTCATCAAATAATCCTCCAGTAAGCGTAGAATTTTTGTTAGTACCTGAGTAAGTACTAATACTTCCCAAAACTGCATCAAAATTACTTGCCGTAGAAGACATATACCAATCCGTTGTTGGTAATGGATTAACCGAAAAACTTCCATAGGCGACCAATGCCTCTCCAAGTTCAGGACATTCTTCAATATCCAGCACTCCATCATTATCATCGTCAATATCCACTATGTCATTCACTCCATCCCCATCAAAATCTTCATCTACACTAATAAAAACAGTCGCTATTTTACAAAGTGTTGCAATGCCAGAAGCACAAACTCTGTATTGTAAAGTATCATTTCCTTTAAAATTATTATATGGGTCGTGGGTAATCGTTCCGTTGGCATTAACTGTAGCTGTTCCATTAGTAGGCAATTGCTCTATGGTGATACTGCTCGTATCAAAAGTAGTCAATTTGGCCGTATCATTGTTTAAAATAGGAATAGTTCCCTGCATGTTAATCACTATGCCCGCTATATCATCCACAGGATAAATATTTGTTGGACAGTTTGCTAACTGCGCAGACTTAAAGGCAATTTCCGCATAACAGCCTCTAAAAATATCTATATCTCCAAAGCGGTTTTTACTCCCACCAGCTAGGGAGGCGCTTGCACTATTTGAGCCATCCCCACCTGTGGCAAAAGCATATTGTACCCCATAGACACCAGCACTTCGGCCCATATTGTCCCCGGTCATAATCACATAGTCTTCCATACCTTGCAACGTATCATTATCTACACTTAAAAATGCCCAATCGATTCCTCCTCGGGCATTTCGACCATTAGAGTAAACTCCTAAACCATATTTAGTACCTCCTGCTTGTGGATTGCTTAAATCTTGTACCCAAGTGCCACTTGCACAAAGGGCATATTCATAGGTTGCTGCCTCGTGGGCATAAGTTGCATTGGCATTACTAAATAGCTGAATTTCTGATAATAATACTCGGTTACCTGCGGCATTAAATTCTATATCTCCTACTGGGAAGATACTTGTATTTGGCAAAGCAAATTCTTGTTTATCCGTCGCAGTTACAAATTCTCCAGTTCCGTCCAATTCAATAGAACGAATGGTACAATTAGCATCTCCAGCATAAGGGGAAGTCGAATTGTTTCCTCCATCAACGGAATAATATACTTTATTGTCTATTGGGTTAAAAGCTATGCCAATAACTCGGTCTATTTGTGGATTGGCAGCAGCTGTATTTCTATCAGGGGTACCAAAATCGAAGGTACTTAAGGTACTACCATCCGCTAAAGAAATACGATAAATCAATCCATCATCATAATTAGTCGCAAAGATTTGATTATGAGTCAAATCTAAATCTAAATAACCAATACCAAAATTGCCTGGTAAAGTTGTCAATAAAGTAGAAGCTCCTGTAATCGCATCAATTTTATAGATACCTGCTGCCGAAGAAGAATAACCATCCCAAATAGCAGTATTTCCTACATAGATATCTCCTGTGGTATTGTCCACATCTACCGCATATACTGGCTTATTACCAAAGGAACTATTTTGCCAACCTTGAATATTAATTACTGTGCCAGAGGCATTTCCATTGGCAGTTGCCGTTCCTAAGGCACTCACATCTTTGATAGCTAAAGTTGCCCCAGCGGCAGGGTGGCAAGAAATAATTGCGTATCCTGGTTGTAGAATTGTTTGTGTCAAATCTGGTCCTGTACAAGGGGATTGTGAAAATAGAATTTGTGGACAAGTATTTGTTGCACTATCCAACGCAAGTTTATAAGTATAGGTAGTTGTACTACCATTCATATAAGTGGCTGAATTACTATCATCAGATTCGATAGTATTTTCAAATCCATTTGAACCTTGTCCATTATTAGCAAATTGAAAATTAGTAGTCGTATTACTTGTCACTCCTGCCTCGTAGGCATCAGAGCAACCGTCACCGTCTGAGTCGAGGTCAAAGTTATTATTAGTGCCATCTCCATCCGTATCCCCAATTAAGTTATTCCCTGTGACGGATATTGAAAGGCACTTTGCACCATCATTCGTGCTAGACATGGGTCCATTGGTAAAAAAGGTTGCATTTGGTGATGCCAAGAAATTAGGGTCGTTGGTATCCATCACATAAATCTCACCAGAAGTATTGTTAGAGGCATAAATCAAACCGTCCGCCGTCGAATACATTGCTCCGTAAGCACCTAAAGGTAAACCTGATACACTTCCTATAGTGACCCAAGTATCCGTATTAGAATTATACGACAACAAGGTATTCGAACCAATACCCAAGAATAAATCTAAGGTAGTACTATAAGCTATATCCAAAAGACCTGTAGGTGGAATGCTGATATCGCCGACGAGTGTTTGGTAAGTTGGGCTCGCAGGATCTCCATCGAAAACCAACCCTTTCTTTGAGTCCGAACCAGTAATTAGTACCTTCTTATTGACAGGGTCAAATGCGCCAGCAACAAAGTTACTCAATAAGCTCGGGGTTACAGGTACTGTTGCTACTGTTGACCAATCACTAGGGTCGATAATTCTTCCTCCAGGAATCGACCCATCAGCTCCATATATGTAGCCGTCAAATTCATTGAATGAGGCAGCATTAAAACCATTACCAGGAAGGGTTGATACCTGTGTAGATGCCCCAGTACTCAAATTAACTTCGTACACATCTGCAGGTTGTCCTTGAAATAGATACCCAAAATTGGAGCAGTTGTTTAAGATAGGCACATTGGCCTCCGCAATATCCAATACCCCATCGTTATCATCATCCAAATCATCTTCATTACAAACACCATCCCCATCAAAATCATCACTATCCGCCATTCCTCCAATTGTGCCTGCACAAGCGAATTGTAAAGACATTAATTGTTCTGCTGCCCCCTGTGAAGTAAGGCCAGACGTTATTAAAGTCTCTGCAACTTCCGATTTCATCTTCACCAGCATCCGTTGAAAAAAATTACCTTCCTTTGAATAAACCTGCGGTGTAAAGGAAGTAAAAATAAAGCCTCCTAAAAATACAAAAGCCCATAAGCAGGATTGCTTAGTAGGCAAAGGTAGTTTAGTCGCAAAATCGTGCAGATTCTGAGAAAGATTTTTCATGGAATTCTTTTTTGAACTTTTGTCTGTTGTAAAATTCTGATTCATGATGATTACCGTTTGTTGCGTTGGGGGCGACTGGTTTGGACTTTATTTCAATGGGTTTTATTATTTTTGGTAAAGACATAGCTCCGCCACTGGGTGTAGGAACCATTGATTACCAAGTACGCTTACGACTAGGATTGGACGTACCGAAAGAGGGAGACTATTCTACTTTTTACTAAGAAAATAGAACTTTGTATGTTCTATTCTTTCTTGAGCTTACGTTGTTATAAGTTGGTTTTTTTCTACATCTTTTCAAAAAAAAGAATAGTGTCTGTAGCTCTAAAAGCACCGTGTGCTATTAAAAGTATCATCATAACAAGAATGTGATGCTTTGAGTGTTAGTTATTAATTACTGATAATTAGCAGCCAAAGCAGTGGGAATAGTCTTTTGATAAGATTGGTGGATAAGTCTTTGGAGAGCGAGTTGCTTCGTTACCTAATTCAAGGTTTGATAAAGGACTCGTTAAAGATTTGTTGTGGAGACAAAAATAATCGCATTGTAAGACACGAGACTAACTCTTTTGAGGAGTTAGCCAATTTTGTGCGAACGTTTGGTATCATTTTAGCACCGTTTTTTTTACACAGAAAAGTTCTCTTCAAAGGACTTATGCACCAGCCTCGATACTTTTATCGGGGCTTTTTTTATAACAGTCTGATGACAAAGGCAAATGAATGAACAACTTTTCCTAATCACTAGGCGATTAGTGCCCTACATTAGTAATTTGCAGGAATAGCTATTTTCTTGCCTATGAAGGCCCTTTAATGAAAAAATTATCTGGTGGAATGACTCTCTGGAAAGCTATTTTCGTAGGAAAATAAATGGCTGTTGCTGGTCGCCTACGCGTAGGGAATAATGAGGGGAAGTCAATTAATATACAAGCGACCTTACTAAGTGACTGTGATGTAAGCTATTAGTAGGAGGGGAAGTAGAACTAATAATAGTCAGAAACAAAAGTACAAAACTAAATCAAAGGGATTTCTTCGGAATAGGAGAAAGTGTGACAACCATAACGAACATTTTTCGTAATTTTGGAATAAGTATTTACCCAATAGTAGCCTTAAAATTAGGATTTTTAAAGAAATTCAAGTTAGTACTGTGACAAAGAATAGGGTAAGCGGAAATTAGTCCAATTCTATTAGCTTTTCGTTCGAGTTCTTCATTGGACAGTCATCTTCAAGTTGAAGTAGACCAAAATGCCGTTGGGCGTAGCGAACAATGTGACGGTACAGAAGTAGGCCATAACTCCGCCCTCGTTCCGAGGGAATCAAATAGCAATTACGCAAAAGCCCAATGCCCGCCGTCGGTGGAACGAAAGGAGACCACTCTAAACTTCCAATACCCATCAGTTGGTCATTTTTTTTGAGTAGAAAAAGCCCTTCTCCCGTTTTTTGGAATTGTTGAATATTCAGTTGCCAGTTTTTTTCTAGTGTCTCCAAATGGTCCCTTTCCTTTAAGGATGCTTGTTTTTTTAACTGAACAAAAGCTTCGAAAGGAAATTGATGTGCACGGGTAATCTCAATCATTTTTTGTTTTTTTAGTGATACTAGTTGGAGTGTCTTCTATTATTTGGGAGGCGAGTTTATTTAAGAGCTGTAATATTTAACCGCTCGCAAATTACAACCCAAATTGCTTAGTTGTTAGGACTATTATTGCAAAAATTTAATTTTTTGGAAGATTTTTGCTCCAATCCTTTCCTTTTTTTAAAAAGAAAACAAAAATCTCTACAAAGTCCTTCTTCAATTTTAAGGGTGCTGTAAAAAAAGCCACTTTCTAACCGTTCCATTGTAAACTTTATATTAAATTTGCTGTCTTATTTAGATTTAATCAAAATAATATCTTAGCTAATGACTGCACTAGATACCTTGCAATTGGGGCAAACCGCTACTATTCGTTCTTTCTCGGACGAAGAGACGGCCTGCAAAATGATGTCAATGGGGATTCTACCGGGCAGCAAAGTGAAGATGATTAGAAAAGCGCCCTTTGGTGGGGCAGTATATATTCAAGCTGATAATCAGCATTTTGCCATTCGAAATAAAGAAGCTGCATGCGTACTGTTGAGTTAGAAAATCCTACTGTTAAAACCTTAACGATTGCCCTTTTGGGAAATCCCAATTGTGGAAAATCCACTGTATTCAACCAATTAACGGGCCTGCGCCAAAAAGTGGGGAATTTTCCCGGCGTAACGGTCGATAAAAAATTGGGTAAACTGAATTTGGATAATGGCCAAAAGGCTACGTTAATTGATTTGCCTGGAACGTATAATCTGTACCCTAATTCGCAAGATGAGCAAGTAGTACTAAACATTCTGGCCAATCCGACCGACCCTTACTATCCCGACGCTATCGTTTACATTGCCGATGTAACACAGCTAGAGAAACACTTTTTGCTGTTCACGCAGGTGAAAGATTTGGGCTTTCCGATGATTTTGGCGCTTAATATGGCCGATGCGGCCGAGGAAAAACAGATTAGTTACGACGTAGCGGCGATTGAAAAGCAGTTTGGGGTCAAAACGGTAGCGATTAGCGGGCGCAGGGGAGATAATTTTCCTCAGTTGAAGGCGCTGGTTAACGAGTTGGTTGCTACCACTTCTT
>JBCCQK010000032.1:0-30043 GCA_039024375.1 Bacteroidota bacterium | reverse complement strand
TTTTTTAAAAACTGAGTTGAAGATGATTGCTCATTATTCGAACTAGGTTTGGAGGGGGATGATGGTGATAATGGCGGAACATCAGCAGGTTCTTCGGTCGGTCGTGTATTTTTCTTAACCTCTGGAGCCTCAGTCATCACGACGGAGTTAACAACAAAGACGAGTAAGAAGACAGCCGCAATTCCTCCGAAAAATTGGATAATATTAGTCTTTTTTTTATCCGTAGAAAAAGTAAACGAATCATCCTTGGGTGGCATGGAACCACCCCCCGTAAGTACAGGTCGAGAAGGTTTCACCAAAGGTCCACTCGTAATGGTAGAATCGGGCCTGGTTTCTACCATTGCCGGTTTACTTGGAAAAACAATGGGACTATCAGACGATACTGCCAAGTTGTATCCCGCCGACTTGAAGGCAACGGGTACCTCTCTGATTGCTCTAGCGACCACTTCGATTGTTTCCTCCAATACGATGTCTTTACGGCGTTCCTTTCCATATAGCATTTCTATTACGGTCACTTTTAGCAAAATCGGAAAACTCCCCTGTTTTTTAGCCTTTACGTAGAACAGCCACTGAGTGAAATCAGCTACATCGACCAACTGTTCTGTTTCATTAATGGTGCGTATCTGAAAATTGTCGGCGGCCAAAGGGTCTAGTAATTGAACTTCCATCAAATTGGATACCCGAATATCTTGGATTTTAGTCGATTCATTCAAATCCAATTTTTCCCGCAATATTGCCTCTTCAAATGCAATTC
Source organism: Bacteroidota bacterium (assembly GCA_039024375.1). GTDB lineage: Bacteria > Bacteroidota > Bacteroidia > Chitinophagales > Saprospiraceae > JAFMDF01. The sequence goes on along the minus strand of JBCCQK010000032.1, from coordinate 29,289 downwards.
TGACCACACATTTGGTATCTTTACCCAACTCCATTTCATTGGGAATTTGGTATAAAATACTCCCGTACTTTTGCTGCTTTGAATCAGTATTTGCTTTTTCGGGCTGGCTATTTTTGTTCCGAAAAAAGAACTGTCCGCCCCGATGTCCTTTCACTTTTAAGGGCTCGCCTCTAGGAGTCTGCTCGGCCGATGTTACTACGTCCTCAATCACTTTGTTACACAATTCCGCTACACCCAATACCGACTCATTTTTTTCCAAATGGTACAACATGCTCTCGGCAAATGGGCTATGGTCCCCTGGTTTTCCATCAGAAACGACCTCATTCCTACCCGCCGTTAATCCCCAACGAGAAGGAGATTCTTCCAGTTTTTCGGCCACCGCCACACTTCGAAACTTAGCGAACAGGCTACCCGAAAAACAAGAGTCCACAATCAAAAAAGTGTGCTTCGATTTGATGGCGGATAGGATAGTTTTGATTTTACTATTGGAGATACAATCTTCGGTTGCCCCCAATTGAGCGTTGACTGGTATCCAGTATCCTTCCTCGAACACTTTATCGTATTCTCCGTGTCCAGAAAAATAGATGACCAAGTTATCTTTTTCCGTTACCGTTGTGGCCAAAGACCGAAAGGCAGAAAAAATATTCCCTTCCGTGGCTTTTTCATTAAAAAGTGTAGTTACCTCTTTTTTTTCAAATTGATACTGCTGGGTCAAAATATCAATCAATCGTTTAGCATCGGCTACACAATTGTATAATGTTGGACAGTACTCGTAGGCATCAATGGCGATAACCAACAGGTAATTTTTTCCTAAAGATGGTGCAGGTTCCACCGCTTCGGGTCGTCGGACTACGGCTTTATCGGTTGGCATTTGATGGAGTTAGCTGGATTAACCTATTTTCTGTAAAGTCCTAAAAGTAGGCGTTTTTTCGAAGTAAAAGGACATTTTTAATAAAAAAGGTAACTACTTAGCACTCTTTTCACCATAAAGTCCATACAGTTCATAAAGTTTTTTTCGAGCGATAGCATTGACGATTTCGAGCAGCAGTATTGACTATTTTGTACTGTTTAGGTGTTTTCAATACAGGTTGGTAAGTAGTTACGTTGTCTTAAAAATTTAGTTAGCCTGGTTGATTGTCCTTCTGAGTGACAAAGAACTACTGATTATCTCTTTTCTAATGGTACTTATCACAATTTTTCCTACTTTTGGTCATCTTAAATTTTAAAGACTACACTAATGATTAGTAGGACAGAAGCAAGGGAAATTTTAGCCAAATATACCGAAGGGGCCTCCTTATTGCGACACGCTAGAAGCGTAGAATTAGTTATGGAAGCACTCGGAGAACACTTGGGCGAAGACGCCGATAAGTTTGCCGTGACGGGCTTGTTGCACGACGCTGATTACGAGAAGTATCCTGATGAGCACCCAAATATCATCGTCAAGCATCTCGAAGATATGGGTGAAACGGATATTGCGCACGCCATTGCGGGACATTACACCAAATGGAATGTTCCTCGCAATTCTACTTTGGATAAAGCGATTGTTGCCGCCGACGAACTCACTGGTTTTATTATCGCCGCTGCTTTGATTCGACCCACCAAAATCGAAGGGATGTCCGTTAAGTCGGTCAAGAAAAAGTTCAAAAATCCCAAATTTGCCGCCAAAGTGGATAGAGAAGAAGTCCGTTTGGGAGCCGAACTACTAGGCTGGGAACTAGGTGATTTGATGAAATTTATCATCGATGTTTTAGAAAAGAATAAGGAAGAATTGCTGATTGCGGCAGATAGCTAAAGTTTATGAATGATGGATGATATGGATGAGTGTATAAAATAGATAGACGGTTATTTCGTTTTGTTTCTATGATTTTATAACCGACGCCAGTTTATGTTTGACAATCGCCCAGTTGAATACTGCTCCTTTCTGATTACTATTTCTTGTCTCATTGGTCTAGCAAGTTGCCAAGACAATGCTTTATCTGAAATGCCACCAGTTGAGCCGCCGCCATCACCAGTGGTTGAAGAATGTGCCTTCGTGGAACTCAAACTAGACGGTGCCACTTGTGCTTTATCCGCAGCGGATAAGATTTTTTATTATCCTATAATTACTGCCCAGACGGACTTTAGTCCATTAGTAGAAGTCACCGATGGGGAGGTAGCTATTAAAATTGACGGTAAGTCCATTAATAATTTGGCAGAAAATGACTTTGGTACTATTCAATTGAACCGAGCGATTCCCATTGAACTAACCGACTGTGAAGGGACAACCAGCAACTACCAACTCATCTTTACCTCCTTACCCATTCTACAAATCAAGACACTCAACGAAGCCATTGTGGACGAACCCAAAGTGGCCGTAGAACTCCGTTTTAATGACCCCAATTTTGAAGAAAACGAGCAAAAAAGTAGAGAAATAAAAAAAATAGCAGGCATCGAATTTCGTGGAGGTAGTTCGCAGTTTTACGATAAAAAAGCCTACGCCTTGGAGATTTGGGAAGATACACAGCGTAGTGACACCGAAGACCTGTCATTTTTAGACTTACGGGAAGACGATGATTGGATTTTAGATGGCATGTCCAACGATAATTTGCGCATGCGAAATCGAGTATCAATGGATGTTTGGCGGGATTTTCAGCCCGTCCCTCACCAAATGGAATCTCCTAAAGCCAACAGTGGCACTTCGGGACGATTGATAGAATTATTTATCGACGATGACTATCGGGGCTTGTACGCACTTTCCGACCGAGTGGACCGTAAATTACTAAAACTCAACAAATTTGAAGACGGAGATGACTTCGGTGTACTGTACAAAGGGGAAGCATGGGGCAAAGGCGTCGTTCGGTTTGATGACTATTGCGCACCCAACGCATCTACTAGAAATAGTTGGGAAGGTTGGGTACAGCAATATCCCAATCCGAACAACGAAGCTATCGTTTGGACACCATTAGCGGAGTTAACGGATTTTGTGGTGAATGCTTCGGACGAAGATTTTGTAAGCGAAATTGCCGACCGTATTGACTTGGATAATTTTATCAGCTACTACCTTTATTTGAACTTGATAAGAGGAGACGATAACGTGGGAAAAAATACATTTTTAGCACGAGTGGACAGCGAAAGTCCTTTCTTCATTTTGCCTTGGGATGTCGATGCCACGTGGGGGCTTTTCTGGAATCGCGATAAAGTAGGCCCCAGAGGTATTTTATCTAATGGCCTTTTTGAACGGCTCATTGCAACCAATCCTAATAACTTTACCGACCGTTTGAAATCCCGTTGGGCTGCTAGTCGGCAGGATATTTTTTCTTACGAAAATTTGATGGGTTATTTTAATCATTACGCCCAGCAAACTAACGATAATGGCGTATTTGAAAGAGAACGCCGACGGTGGGATATTGCCGAGACACAGGAGGAGGAACTTAGATTTGTAGAAAATTGGTTACAGGAACGGTTAGCGTATTTGGATAATTATTTCTCTGAAATATAAATTAATCAATCGCTCATTTATGCTTTAGAGTGAAAAGGTAGCTTAGGCATTCTTACTTGAGTAGAAAATTAAGAGAAATTTCTCGCGTAGGAGTGCCTAAGCTACGATAACCCTTCATTCAGCTATGAGCGTAATCAATAATGAGTCAAGAAAATAGGGCACACAGAGCATGCTGAGTTCTCAGAGGTTCAACGCTAAGTATTCTGCGGACGCTGCTATCTCTGCGTAATTAACAGAAACAAACTATTTTTCAAATGAATGATGAATAATAAGTGATGAATAGCTTGCCCGTATGGGATATTAATGTGTAGTAAATTGTAAATATTCGTCTTACGAAGTGCAAAAGTTATCATTTATCACTTATCAACCATCATTCATTGTGGTTGTCGCCCATATTACTTCTTAAACCCCCAAATAGTTATCGGGGCGAATTTGCTTCAATTCGGCTTTAACGGCACGACTGACAGCTAAACCATTAATGAACCTGTGGATTTGTCTTTTGTTAATAGTGGCTTTTCCTCTTGTCAACTCTTTTAGTGCTTCGTAGGGTTCGGGGTACCCTTCTCGACGCAGGATGTTCTGAATCCCCTCCGCAACGACCATCCAATTGTTATCCAAATCTTCCAAAAATTTAGCTTTGTTCAAGAGCAATTTACCTAAACCTTTTTGAATTGATTGAAAAGCGATAATCGTATGACCGAACGGAACACCCACGTTTCTTAAAACCGTGCTGTCCGTTAAATCTCGTTGCATTCTGGAAATGGGCAATTTATCCGCTAGATGGCCAAATATGGCATTCGCTAGGCCCAAATTTCCTTCCGCATTTTCAAAATCAATAGGATTCACTTTGTGTGGCATGGCCGACGACCCTACTTCCCCTTTGACGACTTTTTGTTTGAAATATTCCATTGAAATATACGTCCAAATATCTCGACAGAGGTCAATCAAAATCGTATTGATGCGCTTCATACCTTGGTACAAGGCGGCTTCGTTATCGTAGTGGGCAATTTGGGTAGTAAACAGGGAACGTTCCAGTCCCAAGTGTTTTTCCACAAAATTATCTCCAAATTCGAGCCAAGCAATATTGGGATAAGCGACGTGATGTGCATTGTAGTTACCCGTTGCACCGCCAAATTTAGCCTCATAAGGTACACCAGACAGTAATACCAACTGCATTTTTAAACGCTCCACAAAAACCAAGATTTCCTTTCCTAAACGAGTAGGAGAAGCGGGTTGACCGTGGGTTCGGGCTAACATGGGGATGTCTATCCATTCCATACCCAATTGTTCTAAATGGTCAATAATACCCGATAAGGCGGGTTCATATACTTGCTCAAACGCCAATTTGGCCATCAACGGATTGGCCGTATTATTGATGTCCTGCGAAGTGAGCGCAAAATGGATAAACTCTTTGACGGGACCTAAACCAATCGTATCAAATTTGTCTTTTAGAAAATACTCTACTGCCTTGACATCATGATTGGTTATGCGTTCGGTAGCTTTGATACTTTCGGCGTCTGCCAAGTTAAAATTTTGCACAATCGTGTCCAAAGCGGCCAGATGTCGGTCGTCCACCGCTTTTAATTGGGGCAAGGGAATATTGACCAAGGCTTTAAAATACTCCACTTCCACAAACACCCGATACTTGATGAGGGCAAATTCGGAGAAGTAGTCTTGGAGAGCTTTTGTCTTTCCAGCGTAGCGTCCGTCAATGGGTGAGATAGCAGTTAGCACAGTTGAATGATTTTTGCTTATAAAAAGCGCAAATGTAGCTAAATATCTATACTTAGTATATGTTTTGACAAAATTGTTTTATGGCTAAATTATTTTATTGCTATTTCACATTACATTGACAATCAGTGATATAAACATAAAACAGGAGGGGTAACAGGGCAACAATTTTGCTTCACCAACGAAAGTTTTCGACATGATAACCAACTATCTAACTTATTATTTGAAAGCGCAATTTAAGCCAAAGCGGTCGGCGTATTAAAACTCATCGGCGGAATATTAGGCTTATTCTTATCCTCGATAGGGCCGTGCTGCTTTTCGTATTTTCGCACATTATCGCTCAACGCTTGCAACAATCGTTTGGCGTGCGTAGGCGTCAAAATAATCCGAGATTTTACTTTAGCTTTCGGTACATTCGGAACCAATCGCACAAAGTCCACTACAAATTCGGTTTGTGAATGAGAAATAATTGCCAGATTGGAGTAAATCCCTTCCGAAATTTCTTCGGGCAATTCGATATTTAGTTGATTTCCTTTCTTAGTTTCTTCTGCCATGTTGGTTATTAGTGACTTGTAATTAGTAATTAGATATCAGTACCTAGCGACTAGAATCCAGCGTCCAGTATCCAGATACGGCTGTAAACTTAAAAATGTTTTTGTAAGGAACGAGGGATAAATAATTTTTACAATTTATAACGAGCTATTTTTTCTTTAGAAGACTAGAAAAAATGGGAGTTTATCGGGATAAATGACCACTTTTTTCTAGGAAGTATAAAGGAAAAAGAGCCGTTTATAAACGTAAAACTTATTTGTGCCTCGTTCCTAAATGATGCAGACTAAACAATTAAGATAAAAAAGTGTTTCTATGACTACGGCCATTAACCAACCGTTTTTTACTAACAAATTTTACGCATGATAAAAGAAAAGGCAGTTTCCATAACTAGAAGTACTTCATTTTCTAAGGTCGAGGGCGACAACTTTCAACTAAAGTCACAAAATTTGTTAGACAACAAACCCGCTATTCTTTTCATTTTCTTAGGTGCCTTTTTCGTTTGCAACGCTATTGTCGCCAACTTTATTGGAGTCAAAATCTTTGCCGTTGAGCCAACTATTGGAATAAATCCAATGAACTGGAATTTGTTCGGTCACGTGGGGTCCTTATCCCTTTCCGCAGGCGTTCTATTGTGGCCAATCGTTTTCATAATGACCGATATTATCAACGAATACTACGGTAAGAAGGGCGTCAAAATCTTATCGTATATTGGTGTCGGCATGATTACTTACGCCTTTTTGATGATATATGGCGCCATAGAACTCACTCCCGCCAGTTTTTGGACAGGAAGTTACGCCGAACAGGGCGTTCCCGATATGCAGTCCGCTTTTGCGACCATTTTTGGACAAGGTGCTTGGATTATTGTCGCTTCCAACATTGCTTTCTTAGTAGGACAAGTGATTGATGCCACGGTTTTCCACCGACTTCGAAAGTGGACTAAAAATGATAAAGTTTGGTTGCGCGCCACGGGTTCAACGTTAATCTCACAGTTTATTGATAGTTTCTTGGTTTTGTATATTGCTTTTGTCTTGGGTCCACCACAGTGGGAAATCAGCCTTTTTCTAGCGGTTGGCGTAGTTAATTATACCTACAAATTTATTGTTGCCGTGGTTCTAACCCCTGCTATTTATCTCGCCCACAACCTAATTGACAATTATTTAGGAAAGGAACGAGCCGAAGCTATGAAGCGGCGGGCTATCTTAGATTAGTTAAATGACTATCGGTTCACGGTCAACGGTTTACGGTCAGCAGTTAGAACAAAATAAACTGAAAACCAATGAGTTGTACGGGATTAAAATATGGGTTGTCGATGTATCAAGTCTCCAGACTTGATACGGATATCCGCAAGTCTCCCGACCTGCATTGAGAACTTACATTAGACGGGTAGCCTGTGATAAACCGTGAATGCAATACGCTATTTCACATTCCAACATTTATCACTTAAAAACTTACCCTTTCCGAAACGAACTCCCACCCTCTCAACGCCATGTAAGAATACGCTCCCTTGGCACTCGTAAAGCCAACGTGGCCACCTTCTTTGGGCATTTCTAAATAAAAATTAGGATTGGTTTCGGCCAATTCGATGGGATTGCATTCGGGAGTAAGAATGGGGTCATTTTGGGCGTTGACCAGTAAGGTAGGAATAGCGATACCCTGCATGAAATTTTTGGCAGAAGCAAAATGATAAAAGGACAGAGCGTCCTCAAAACCGTTGACGGGAGCGGTAAAGAAATTGTCAAAATCTTCCCATTTCTTTACCTTTTTGTAATTTTTCAAATCGACTACGCCTGGATATTGAACCGCTTTGATTTGTATCTTTTTCCATATTTTGTTGCGAAAACGCTGGCTGTAAAACCAACTTCTGGGTTGGTCGAGTAGCTTTACGCTAGATATCAGGTCGGTCGGTGCCGAAAAATTGACGGATGCCTTCAAGTTTTTAGGAATTGTGTTCCCGTTGACGCCCAAATATTTCATACTGATATTTCCGCCCATGCTATATCCAGCTAGAACGACTATATCGTACCTTTTTCGGCTATTGGCGTAGGTGATAATTTCTGTCAAGTCCGCAATATCTCCATGATTGTACATTCGTAACTTTCGATTCATCTCACCGCTACAAGACCGACAATTCCACGCTAAGGCTTCCCAGCCTTTTTGGTGAAAGAGTTTGGCCGTTTCTTTGACGTAATGCCTTTCGGAACTCCCCTCTAGTCCATGGGTCAAAATAATTAATTGGCGACTATCCGACCTAAGCCAATCCAAATCTACGAAATCCCCATCCGATAAAGTGAATCGCTCTCTTTCGTAAGTAGCATCTTTTATTTTTCGGAAGAGGGAAGGAAATACAGTTTGTGCGTGGCCATTGACATAGGGAAAGGGTGGTTTTTGATATTTGGAAGCAATAATTGGCATAGCTAGAGTTATAGATTTGAACAGATTCGGCTAACAAAAGTAGGGCATTAGGGGATAAATTCTAACAGGAAATGGGAAAAGGTCGCTCGGGAAATTTATTTTTTATGGAAAGGTATGGATATTTTTTCTCTTCTTTGTAACTGCATAAATTATAGAAAACAATAGCAGTAATTTCCCTATGAATAAACCGTTCCTTGACAATACGTATGCAAATGATATGCGAACAATAATTTTGATTTTCAGCTTCCTACTTCCCTTGGCGGGAAAAACGCAAACTTTACAAAAACACCAATTCTCCTACCCCAAAATGGGTACTCAATTCAGATTAACGCTTTACACCATTGATACCCTCCAAGCAAAAAAGTTAGCCGAAAAATCCTTCCGAAAAGTAGATGCGCTCAACGCCATCTTTAGTGATTATGACCCCACGAGCGAACTTTCTCAATTATCTAAATCCGCTGGAACGGGTCAAAAAGTCAAAGTCAGTAAAGAACTTTGGGCCATTCTAAAAATGTCTAAAAAATTCTACGGAAAAAGTAACGGCGCTTTTGACATCACTATCGGCCCTTTGAGTAAACTATGGCGTTCTATGATACGCCAACAGAAGGTATTCGACGAAGCCAGAATCCAGCAAGCTAAATCAAAAGTGGGATTTGAGAAAATAAAGTTTTACCCATTTAGCCGAAAGGTACAACTCACCACCAAAGGGATGAGGCTCGATTTGGGCGGTATTGCTAAAGGTTATACCGTTGACGCAATCGTCGCTATCCTAAAAAAGCATAACATTCGACAATTTATGGTGGACGGCGGAGGCGATTTATATGTAGGCGCCGCCCCACCCCAGCAATCTGCCTGGTTCGTTAAAACACTTGCGAGGAAAGAAGGACTAAAACCTACAACTATTCCCTTGACGCATACGGCTATTGCCTCTTCGGGCGATACTTATCGTTTTATAGAATGGAAAGGGGTACGCTATTCCCATATCGTTGACCCACGAACGGGCTACGGAGTGACTGACCGAAAAATCATCAATGTACAAGCAAAAAACTGCGCCAAAGCAGACGCCATTGCGTCCATTTTGAATATCTTGGTGGGCGAAGAATACACTAATTTTATAAAAAAAGAGAAAGGCTTCCATGTTTTTTAGTGGAAATGATTACATTTAAGAAAATTAAAGAAATTGATAATACTATAAACTATGCAACGAAGGAAATTTCTCAAATCAAGTTTAGTCGGCTCGGCCATGGTGACGACGGGTGTTAGTCACGCCACTACCGCCGCTGCCACTACAAGGTCAGTTGACGCCGCACCGTACAAATTTCAACTCAAATACGCTCCCCATTTGGGCATGTTTAAAAATCATGCGGGCGACGACCCCATTGACCAGCTTAATTTTATGGCCGACCAAGGGTTTACCGCTTTTGAGGACAATGGCATGAAGAATAGAACCGTCGAGATACAGGAAAAAATGGCCCAAACGATGGCCAAACGCGGCATAGAAATGGGCGTTTTTGTGGCGCATAAAATTTACTGGACGAAGCCAACTTTAACAACGGGAAAAGCCGAATTTCGAGACGAGTTTTTGACTTCCATCAAAGAATCGGTGGAAGTAGCCAAACGAGTGAATGCTCGATGGATGACGGTAGTACCCGGACACGTTGACTTACGACAGGATATGGGTTACCAAACGGCCAATATGGTAGAGACCTTGAAAATGGCTGCCGAAATTTGTGAGCCGCACAACCTCACAATGGTCTTAGAACCGCTTAATTTTAGAGACCACCCTGGTCTATTTCTAACGAAAGCAGCACAGGGCTTTCAAATTTGCCAAGCAGTCGGCAGCCCATCTTGTAAGGTTTTGTTCGATATTTACCATCAACAAATTCAAGAGGGAAATCTCATTCCCAACATCGAAAAATGCTGGGACGAAATCGGCTATTTCCAAATCGGAGATAATCCCGGCCGAAAAGAACCTACTACGGGAGAAATTAATTACAAAAATATATTTAAGTACATCCACTCTAGAGGCTTTGAAGGCATTTTAGGAATGGAACACGGCAATTTTTACAAGGGAATGGAAGGAGAACAAAAGTTGATTGCTGCTTACAAGGAAGTAGATAGTTTTTAAGTTGAATGGGTTAGAAACCTTTATCCTGTACGACATTTCTTTTGATAATCTTAGAAATGACCAGAAATTTAAAAAGATAGTAGCGGAGGGCAGACTAGAAAAAGTCAGCATCAGAAACGAAGTAAAAGCCTACATGGAACAGTCAAAGTTATTAGATTAAAACTGTAAAGATAATCTGCTATTCAAAAAAAAACAGCCTCTCAGAAAAATCTGAGATGCTGTTTTTTTTTACGAATGTAAATGCCTTTATCTAAACGCTAAAGCGTATCAACTGTATTTTAGAAAGAGTACCGAACGGAAACGTTCCAAGTTCTAGTTTTACCGAACTGCACTCGGTTTTGTCGGTTCACGCCGTTCCAGTTTTCCGACTCAATGTCACTAGCTGGTCGGCCGTCTCTTGCTCTGGAGATATATTCTTTACCTAAAGCGTTAAAGACATTGGCTCGGAAAGTCAATAATTGACCACTCGCTAAGTTGACATTGTAAGAAGCACCCAAATCCAACAATCCGAAAGAAGGCAATTCTAAAGAAGTACTACCCGCTCCGATGTTAGAGTGCAATCGGTCGTAGAAGTTGTAGTCAACGTCCACTTTGAAACCGTTAGTGATTCGGTAATCTGCACCCAGACCGAAAGAAGTCTGCGCCGCACCACCTACTTTTACACCATCTACATCGACTCCTTCTTGCTCCAATAACAAGTTTCTGTTTTCGTCAAAAAACTGGCTATTCAAAGAACCAGCGAAGGCCCAATCGCCAATAGAGGTGTACCCTTTCAATCGGAGCTTTCGAGTAACGTCGTAAGAGAAATCAACTTCGATACCCGTGTGCAATTGGTCTTGTACCGTGTTTCGGAATGCTTGGTCCTGCACAACGGTACCGTCAGGTAGTTCGTCTCCTTCGTTCAAGGTACGAGTAGTCGTACGGTCTTTCCAAGAAGTTCGGTAAAGATTCACGTTGGCCGCAAAGTTTTGAGAAGCAAATTTATACCCCGCTTCCAAGCCAAAAATCTTTTCGGGAACCGTTACTGGATTTACTGTATTGCTGAAGTTTAAGTAGATGTTATCGTGGAAAGGCTGTCTTTGGTAAAAACCAGTATTAAAGAAGAAGTTACTGTTGGCGCCCGCTTCGACGCTGAATCCACCTTTGATGTTGTAACCTAGGTTGTTCACTTTTTCGGACTCTTCTAATCGCTCTTCGACGTTGAACAACTCGAATCTTACGTGGCTTTGGTTAGATAAAGCACCTTGCACGTAACCAGAGAACTTATCATTGACAAATTCTAACTGAGAGAAAACGCCCGCATAGGCAATCGTTTCGTCGTTAGAATAGTTGATTTGCTCGCCACCTTCAGCCGCATTGAATAAAGCAGACCAAGGATTCGGCTTGAAGGTCGCCGTTACTTCTCTTTGTGGGTATCTTGCTCTTGCTCTTGCCGTGTAAGAGGGAGCACCCAATAAGTCAACTACCTGACGGAAGTGAGAACCGTGGTATCTTCTTAAATCCGCACCAATGCTAAAGTTTAAGGCATCAGATAATTGAGATTCGTACTTAGATACAGCCCCGAACCAGTTGTGATTGTTAACAGAAGCTCTGATAATCCACTCTTCGGAACCCGCATCGGCTACGTTAGCAGCAACAATTCGGTCCCAATCTATGTAGCCGTCATCCGTGAAGAATCGGTTGTTTCGGCTACCTCGGTCACCCGTTCCACCACCTCGTCCCCAAGACGCATACAAGACAGTTGATAAAGAAGACCGCTCGTTTATCTGGAATTCCCAGTTCAAATTCGCAACGGGCTTGTGGTAGAAGTTCCGTCGAAGCGTTTGGTATTCGCCGTCTCGGAAGCCGTAGTTGTTATTAAACTTGATATTGAACTCGCCATCTTGAAAGTGAGAATCAATACTTTTTTGGAAGTTCTGGTCGTGCCATTGTGGCGCACCCGTCAACAAGAAGTTGAAGCTATGTCGCTTATCGTCGGGCTGAAAACCAGCAGAAATAAAATAGTTCTGTCCTTGCCCTTTGGTGCCTTCTGCCCAACCGTTTCCTTGCCAGTGGGTCAACAATACGGTTACGCCAAACTTATCGTTCACCATTCCTGTGTTGTAAGAAGCAGTGATTTTATTGTACTGGTCGTTTCCTAATAGGTAACTAACCGAACCACCTTTTTGCTGTTCTGTAGATTTCATAATGATGTTGGTAGTTCCACCAACCGAAGAAATCGCTAACTTGGAAGAACCCAGACCACGCTGCACCTGTACAGCCGTAGCTACGTCGGTCATACCTGACCAGTTCGACCAATACATTCGACCATCTTCCATACCGTTGATGGGTTGACCGTTTAACAAAAAGGCAGTGTTAGTTTGGTCGAATCCTCTAGTGAAAACTTCCGAGTCACCATACCCACCAGACTGGCCCGCTACGTAGATAGAAGGCGTTGATTTCATCAATTCGGGAAATTCTACATTTCCAGCTTTTGCTTGGATTTCGGCGGTCGTAATCGTTGAAACGGCAACCGGTGTTCGTCGGTCTTTGACAATATCCATTACCCCTGTAACAACCACCTCACCTAGACCATAAGCACTCGTTTCCAACGTCAATTCACCAAAGTCAACGGAAGTTTCGAATTTCAACTTCATCGTTTCGTATCCAGTGTAAGAAATTTCAATAGCTCCAGTGGTTTCGTCTGAGGTCAATTCGAAGTTTCCATCAAAATCCGTTACCGTTCCCATGCTAGTTCCTGAAAGAAGCACAGAAGCACCAATTAGCGCTTCGTTGGTCTCAGAATCAATGACTTTTCCCTTGACGGTAGATTGGGCGTAGGATGCTACGCACATAGCAAAAGCTAACAGTGTAAAAATAAATTTTTTCATTAAGCAAAATTGTTTTTAGTGAAGAATCTAAAAATAGCGAATCATATAGTTTTTAAATTATCAACTCCTAATAACTTGCCGCAAAAGTAGCGACATAGTGTATCTAAAGTGACAATAGAATTTTAATTTATTGTAAAGTTCTTAGACTGAGTTACTAGAAACTGTGCGCCCAAAAACTTGATATAACTGTCGATTTATGGGAAACGGGTGATTAAAATGAGATGGTTGTCCGTAGGGAAATTTGTACAATCGCAGCTTACTTTAGGTGCGACTATTGCCTGTAGATGGGATTACAAATAGTATATTACAATTAGAAAGGAATCTCGAATTGTCTCAAAGACGTCGCAAATTTAGCCAATTATTTGACTTTTTTAGAAATCCTTAGAAAGAAAATTCACTCACTCCAACAATTTACAATAAAACCTATCTAAATAATATGGCTAACTTTCAAAAATTAGTGAAATTAAATTAGAAGAAAGGAAGTTGCGCAGGATTTTTTTCGTTATTTGCGGTCGTATTCCGCTTTAAATTTTTTTTGGCTGTTTTTGTCAATAGTACTCATTTTTATAAAAAAATCCGAATTATCTATGCGAATGCTCTTCACTTGGTGTTGGCTAGTCGTTCTTCAACTATCGGTAGTTGCCCAGCCTACCCTAATTCTTCCCCAAAAAGAACGTGCGCAAATCGTTGACGAAATACTCGCCGACCGCCTAGACAATCTCCTACCCGAACTAATGCGCCGAGAAGGAATTGATATGTGGGTGGTCATTTCGAGAGAATACAACGAAGACCCCGTAATGAAAACCATGCTGCCGAGCACGTGGCTATCGGCCCGTCGGCGAACCATTATGGTCTTTTGGGACAAAGGGGGCGAAGAACCATTGGAAAAAATTGCCATTGCTCGCTACGATGTAGGGAAACTGCTGAAAGGGGCCTGGGACTTGAACGTTTTTCCTGACCAATGGGAAGCATTGATGGACGTTATAAAAGAACGAGACCCTCAAAAAATTGGCTTAAATACCTCCAAGTATTTTGCTTTGGCCGACGGTTTGGTACACACCGAATACCAACAGTTTATGGAAAAGTTACCACAGCAATTTCACGATAGGGTCGTTTCGGCGGAGCGGTTGGCCATTGCGTGGTTAGAGACACGGTCAGAAAAGGAACTACAATTGTATCCGATGATTTGCCATTTGGGACACCAAATTCTACAAGAAGGATTGTCTGAAAAACACATTCACCCGGGGGTCACCACCACTACGGATGTCGAATGGCAATTGCGCCAATTGGTAACCGATTATGGTTTAAAAACGTGGTTTCATCCTTCGGTTTCCGTGCAACGGTCTTCCGAAGGCAATAAAGAGTTTTTACGTTCTTTTTCTCGCCGCCCCGACCAAGAAGTGATTCGACCAGGCGATTTATTACACGTGGACTTTGGTATCACTTATCTACGATTAAATACCGACCAACAGCAGCATTTTTACGTTTTAAAACCCAATGAAACGGAAATTCCAGATTATTTGCAAGCCGCCTTTAAGAATGGTAATCGCCTACAAGATATTTTGACAACCCAATTTAAAGTGGGCAAAACGGGTAACCAGATATTATTGGATGCTTTGGCACAAGCCAAATCCGAAGGTATTAACGGCTCTATCTACACCCATCCAATTGGTTCGCACGGACACGCAGCGGGGCCAACCATCGGGATGTGGGACCAGCAACAGGGGGTAAAAGGTAATGGAGATTATGAATTATTTCCCAACACCGCCTACTCTATCGAATTGTTTGCGGCAACGGAGATTCCTGAATGGAGCAAAATTGTCCGCATTATGCTGGAAGAAGATGGCGTTTTTACTAAGGACGGATTTTACTTTTTAGATGGACGGATGAAGAAAATCCTGCCTATTCCGAGGAAGAGGGAATGAGAGGATAAGGGGATAGAGGATAAGGGAATAAGAGGATAAGGGGATAAGAGGATAAGAGGATAAGGGGATAAGAGGATAAGGAAATAAGAGAATGAGGGGATGAGGTTCAAGGGCTAAGAGAGTTGTCATCATTCATCATTCATCGTTCATCATTCATCGTTCATCGTTCATCATTCATCATTCATCATTCATCGTTCATCATTCATCGTTCATCATTCATCGTTCATCATTCATCGTTCATCATTCATCATTCATCGTTCATCATCCAAACCTATTAAAACTGCGCTCACCATTCGAAGGCCTTCTTCGGACTCGAAATAATTGAGATGGTGGCAGCAAACGTCATACTTCAGAGCATTCATTTCAGCGGGGATTTTTCGAATATCCTCGACTAAAACAGCAATGTCATTGGGTGCCTTGGTGTGCGCCGCTTCGCCTATTTTCAGTAGTACTTGTTCCACAAGACGAGCCAAGCGCACCTCTTTAATATTTTCGTAATTAGAAATGTCTCCAGCTACTACGGTATATTTTGTGGAGACGGGTTCACTATTATTTAGCTTGTCAATAAGTTCGCTTTCGGAACTCATTTGCGCTAGTGTTTTGGTAACCATTGCTGACCCAATGAGCATTTTATTAACGGCACTCAAAGCCGTACCTACCCAGCCTAACCACGCTTTTCCAAAATTCAATCCGATGGTTAGCAACTTTACCAGTTTATCCCGATAGGCAGGAATTTCGCCAAAAACCGAACCACCGTTGGGAGTACCAAACATGTACAAATTATCCACTAAATCGTCGCCTTTTCGAACGTGTTCTATCAAATAACGGCTAACCAGACCACCCATAGAATGGGCCAAAATATCGAATCTCTTGCCGTCGTTGGCGCCAAGGCCGTATTTTTCCAGTTTCTTATTGAGTTTTTTGGCAATGTCTTCAATCTTAGTATTAAGGTTTTCGTAATCGAAAGTTAGAATTAAATCGTAATGTCCTTTTTCTTGCAGGAAAGCCAAATTGGGGACAATCGTTTTGGTATCCCCAATAATACCGTGAATGACTAAAAGTATTTTTTTAGCACTATTTACACTCGGTTGGTGCAGTTTTATACGTTCTGGAATTTGATTTTTAAAAACCAATTTTCGGAGTTTAAAAACATCCGATTGAACACCCGTCAATTTTAACAAACTAAACCAAAGGGCGCGGCCCAAACTGCGTTTTTGCGGCCCTTTCGTCAAACCGTCTATCTCTTGAGGAATTTTAGTGATGGACACTTCCGTTGTCCCGTCGTCCCGTACTAGACTGGTTCCAATAGGTACGATAAAGCCATTTTGCAGGGTAACGGGCAGAACCGTATCAGCCGATTTATTACGAGTTTGAATATTGATTTTCAAAGGATTATCGGCCAATTGGGAGGCACCAGAAATATCAGATAACTCAAATATAGTAGCGGGATTGGCAACGTTACGGGAACGTTTGCTCTCCGTAGAAAGGACTTCAACCAGTTCGGATTGGCCAAAAATACGGTTCAAATTACGTGGGTCGGCTACACTTCGAGAACCTTTTGACGGCGCAATAACGGACAAATTGGCGGTGAGGGTCGAATGCGCTTCGAAAGTAATGTCGCCCATTTTTTGCGGCCTTACCCCCACTTGTCCCCATCCTCTCACCGTGTTAACGGTAAGGGTTTCGGTGTACCAATCGTCTATCTTTTGGTCAAAATCTCGCCGCTTTACCGCTTTTCGGGAACTGCTGTTGAGTTCCTTCATCAAATATTTGTAATCGTCAAAAGCAGTGGTACTAGCGATGATTTTAAAAGCGTCTGTTACTTGACGGGCGTTTTCATCTTCAATGATTAAGCCGTGTTCGTTATCTAAGGTTACCCAATCCGATTGAGCGGGAATCACATTATTAGGAAAATGAACGTTGACGCCAAACTCCGCATTGAGGTTAAATAAAGAGACGTATAAATCTCGGTCGCTGACGTTGCGTACTCGAATTTGGTACCAAATCGGCGTTGGTGTTGGTTCTCCCGCCCGGACTTTTGGGTAGTCCAATACAATGTCTCGCTCCGTATGCGTTTCGAAAGTTCGTGGAGCGGTTTCTTCCAGAAATTCTACTTCTAAACTGTTATTAATCGTAGAGGTAGGATTGGTCAAATTGGCTACGTTTTCCCAATCGGCGATGTGTACCAATTTCTTTTTTACCAAAGAAAGTGCTTGGTCGTCCGTTTCGATTTCCGTAATTACTTTTTTCGTAGCCGTCAACGAAATAGTCCACTTTTTACGGGTCACCCTCAAAGTGTATTCCGCCTTTCGAAACTTTTTAGCAAAATTGATAAAAGGCGAGGCGTCTTGATTGTATTTTTTCAAAAACCAGCGAACCGTCGAAGGATGCCCTTCTAAATTTACCAATAATTGAGTAGGAACGGTCAACATCTCTCCCCAATAGGTTTGGTTTTTGTCCAAGTCAGCTACATCCGCCAAAGTGGATTCGTCGATATGGATTTGGCTTAATTGGCTGTTTTTGACGAAAGTTGCCGTTTCTCCCATGCCTTGATACACCCCGACCAAAATGCTTTCCATAGCGTCGGGACTAGCAGGTAAGCCGTGAATCGCTCCTAATTCCAGCCGCCACGCTTTCTCAAATATATCGTATTTGATTTGATGCCGTTTAGTATTTGGTAAAACGGTGGGTCGAAGGAATACGGTGTTTGGATTGAAGCCCTCGTAGGGATAGAGCGTAGGCTGTTGATTGCGGGCGGTGTCAAAAACGATGCGGCGAACTCTAGCAAATAAATCTCGGTAGCTGATGGCGGCATCTTCTTCCAGAACGGACAGTAAAGTCGTCGTAAACAGTCCGCGACGGTCGTCCGTTTCCCAAGCCTCTTCGTTGCGGTCACAAGCGGACAACAGCAAATGTTTGGAACGGGGAATGTGTAAATTATCGCCTAATTTTGTGTAAAAGTTATTGGTATCTTGTAGGTAACTCGACAGGTTTCTAGTTCCTCTTTTTCCAGGCGTAAACCGTCTCTTTCCCAAGTTAACCTCCGCCGCAATATCCTCCATTGGATTTCTACTAAAACCTATTTTTCTAGAAATTGAAGCCGAATGGCAAGCATCTACAATTAGAACGGTATGGGCTTCCGAAGAGATTTCTGACAATAAAACCGCAATTTCTTTGTCCGTCAAATCGTGGTGGTCGGGCAACCGACTATCGTAGCATACCAAAGATTCATCCTGCCGTTGACCGTCAAATTGTTCGAATTCGGGTGCGGTCGGTGCAAAAGAGCCGTGTCCCGCATAATACAACAATGCAATGTCTTCAGTCCTAGCTTTTTGAACCAATTGCTCCCGAAAAGTTCGAATGATATTGGTCGTAGTCGCTTGACTATTTTTCAACGTCACAATGTCGGGGGACAGGTCCGCATAATTACGCTCAATAAACGCTTTCATGGCCAACATATCGTTGACACAGCCGTCAAGATTGCTAACTTCTGATTGGGGGTGATACTCATTGATGCCGACGAGCAAGGCGTAGAGTTTTGCCATATTTTAGATAATGAAAAAGAGGTCAAAAGTCAGACCGTCCGTACGGACTGTCAGAAGTCAAATTATTTTTCAACTGCAAAAAACTGATAATCACATAATGACATTCGTTTCATGCTAATATCTGAGGAGTTGCGTAATAAACGACGTGACTTTTACCTGATTGTAAATTATCATTCATCATCCATCATTTGTTTTGGACAATGGATGCTTTGTTTGATGTTGACTTGACAACGGATGCCTTGCTTGCTGTTGACTTGGACAACGGATTTAGACGTTGACCTTATCATCGTTCATCATTCATCGTTCATCAACTATGGTGATTGGCAACCATATTAATCTAATGTTCTATTCTACAAAAACAGCTTCACACATAAAAGGCCGACTCCACCTAAAACGATGGTATAAGGTAAGGCCATAATAATCATACGAACGTAAGATAGTCGAATAGCAGGCGCTAAGGCAGAAGTCAATAGGAACAAGAAGGCAGCTTGTCCATTGGGCGTTGCTACACTTGGCAGGTTCGTACCTGTGTTAATAGCAATGGCCAAATGTTCAAATTCTTCGCGGGAGATTTGTGAGTTGTCAAAAGCTGCTTTTACTTCGTTAATATAAACCGTTGCGACAAAAACGTTATCACTAATCATCGACAGTACTCCATTAGCGATGTAGAACATGGACGGTTGAATAGCTTTATCCATTGCCAGTACTGCTTCGATAATCGGTGTAAACAAGTGCAAATCGTGAATCATTCCTACGATAACAAAAAAGACCGCTAATAAAGCCGTAAAAGGCAAAGCTTCTTCGAAAGAATGACCGATGCTGTGTTCGTCGGTAATTCCCGTAAAAGCAGTTTGCAGCACGATAATAGAGAGACCAATTAGTCCGACGGGCGCCCAGTGATTGGCGAGGGCCACAATCAAAAAGATAGCGGCAACAGCTTGTACTTTGATGGCATATTTTTCTTTATCCGTTCGATTGGCGTCTTGTTCTTCTACGTATCCTTGGATGATGCCTCGAACTTTCTCGGGCAACTTAGTACCGAATCCGAACCAACCCGTCAACTCCAAAACCAAACAAGTGATTAAACCAGATACTAAAACGGGCATAGTAATGGGTGCCATGGCGTAGTAAAATTCCATAAAATTCCAGTCCAGCTTAGCCGCAATCAACAAATTTTGCGGTTCTCCCACCTGCGTACAAACACCACCCAATGCGGTTCCGACCGCACCGTGCATGACCAAACTTCTAAGGAAAGACCGAAACTCTTCTAGCGTATCTCCTCCCATTTCTTGTCTGTCTGGAACTCCACTAGCATCATAATCGGCATTACTAGAATGGACTTTGTGATACACTTGATAGAAGCCCACAAAAACGCCGATTAAAACGGCCGTCACGGTCAAAGCATCCAAGAAAGCACTCAAAAAAGCGGCAATAAAGGAGAAAAGCAGCGACAAGACTACTTTCGATTTTACTCGAATAAATAATTTTCCGAAAATATACATCAACAGCGGCTTCATAAAGTAGATACCCGCTACCATAAAAACCAAAAGCAGAATGACATCAAGGTTACCTTCAATTTCGTGAAAGACCGTCTTAGGTGTGGTCAGCCCTAATAAAACTACTTGAAAAGCAATTAGTCCACCAGCTTGTAGTGGATAACATTTCAAGGCCATTGCCAACGTTAAAATAAACTCGCCAATCACCACCCAACCCGTGATAGTCGGTCCTGCCGTAAATAGCAAAATTGGGTTGAGTATTAGAAAAGCAATAATGGCGGTTTTGTACCAAGATGGAGAGTTTCCGAGAAATGACTTATACGCTTCCATAAATTGTAGCCTTCTTTTTTTAGGTGTTCGCTGTTTAGTAGGGTCGCAAATAAGTAATTAGTAATCGATGTTTGAAGTTTTCAACTTCAAACCAATATCTTTCACGATTTAATCGTGTCTAGCTCTTAGAAGAGGTGATAAAAGTTGAAAACTTGAAATATATCCATTTTAAGATGCAATCTTAAAATATCGACATTAGAAAAATATTAAAAACTTATTTACCATACTAGAAGACAGCAAAGACGTGTGTTAGTAATCTTTGAAAATTCTTGCGCCAATATAGGAATATCTTCTAGGATTCCTACAATCTTAGCTCGATATTTCTTTTTTCCGTAAAATTTTAAAGTGCGGAAAACAAATCATTGACCTTTCAGATTCTGTCGCAACTGAAATAGCTTTAAAACGTTGTATAGTTGTCAAAGTAAGCAAAAACATCTGTCCCATTCTGTTTAGTTTTCACTATTTTAAACTAAATTATTGTAAATCCAAAGTATCAAACATGCAACCAAATAATAGTCAAACCACCCCCTTTCAACTTACCGAAGAACAAAACGCTATCCTAGAAGCTGCCGACCAATTTGGCCGCACCGAACTCTATCCATTGTCCGAAAAAATGGACAACGAAGAATGGTGGCCAACGGGCATTTTCAAAAAAATGGGCAATATGGGACTTCTAGGCGCAACGGTTGACCCCAAGTACGGCGGCATCGGTATGGATTATTTGTCTGCGGGTTTAATTAGCCAAGCCTTTGGTCGTTGGAATCATGCCATTGCCCTCAGTTGGGTAGCGCACGATAACTTATGCGTCGATAATATCTATCGCAATGGTTCCGAATACATTAGAGAAAAGTATTTGCCGGGACTTTGTTCGGGAGAGTTGGTCGGTTGTTTGGGATTGACCGAACCGGGGGCAGGTTCCGATGCCTTGGGTTCGATGCGAACGACGGCAAGAAAGGAAGGCGATGAGTATGTGATTAATGGGCGAAAAATTTACATTACCAATGGCCCAATTGCCGATATTGTACTAGTGTATGCTAAAACCGACTTAAATGCGGGTTCAAAAGGCATCACTGCTTTTGTGGTAGAAACCAAATCGGAGGGATTTTCGGTAGCTCAAAAGTTGAAAAAGATGGGTTTTCGGGGAAGCCAAACGGCCGAATTGGTTTTCGACGAAGTGCGCGTTCCCGCTAAGAATATTTTAGGCATTGAAAATCGGGGTCACGTCGTGGTAATGAGTGGACTGGACTACGAAAGAGCAATGATTGCGCCGATTAACTTGGGTATCAGCGAGCGGGCTTTAGAAATTTCCGTCGAATATGCCAAAATTAGAGAACAATTTGGAAAACCCATTTCCAGTTTTCAAATGATTCAATCTAAGCTAGCAGATATGTACGTTTGGGTAGAAACTAGTCGGAGCTTTGTGCACCAGGTATTGGCCCAATGCGACGCAACGGACAAGAAAGAAAGCGGACGAGGCCGCATCCACATGCAAACGGCAGCCTCGGTGATGTACGCCGCTAATATGTGTAATTTAGTTTTAAATGAAATGGTGCAAATTCACGGTGGTACGGGCTACATTTGGGAATCGGAGGCTAACCGACTATTTCGGGCTACTAAGTTATTGGAAATTGGGGCGGGTACGACGGAGGTGCGCAAAATGATTATTAGTAAAGGGTTGCTAAGTCAATAAAAGAACGCTCATCAAAACAGTCAATATCTTCGCTAGATAGATAGCTTATCGGTCAAATTTTAACGATTATTGACAACAAAATAGTAAAATGTAAATTGTATTTAGTCTAAATAAAACTTTACATTTGTAAAGCTGTTGCAATTACCTAAAAAACTTGACCGCTTTCAAGAGCTATTTTCATCATTATGTCCAATCCTAAAGTCCTATACATCCTTCTTTTTCTCTTTTTATTCAGTGCTAGTTCAGTGAATAGCCAATCAACCGAAAATTGCGAATGTAAAATAGCGGGAAAGATATTTGATTTACAGACCAAAGAGCCACTCTCTTTTGCCAGCGTTCAGATTAGCGGCACTTCGATTGGCACCAACTCCGATTTAGATGGGTCTTTTACCATTTGTGATTATTGTGAAAAAGAATGCGACTTGGTCTTCTCCATGGTTGGCTACAAAAATTACCAACACCACCATGACTTCCACCACCCCGATGTGGAAATTTACTTGGCCGAAGAACAGTATAATTTGGAGGGCGTAACGGTAGAGGCCAAAAGAAGTCAATCGGACATGCGCTCTATGAGCAGCACCAAACTCAGCAGCGAAGAACTGAAAGTCGTGCAAAGCCAATCCTTGGGCGATATAGCCAGCCAATTTTCGGGAGTTAGTACCTTGACTACGGGACAAAACATCTCTAAACCCATCATTCACGGTTTACACAGTAATCGGGTGTTGGTTATTAATAACGGCATTCGGCACGAATTTCAAAATTGGGGAATGGACCACGCTGCTGAGATTGACCCTACTCTATCCAACGAAATTGAAGTAGTAAAAGGAGCGAGTACCGTTCGCTTTGGCCCCGATGCGTTGGGCGGCGTTATTTTGGTCAGTCCTTCCAAGGTAGAACTCAATAGCCCACTAAAGGGAAATGTTAGCCTATTGGGAAAATCTAACGGGCAGTCGGGGGAAGGAAGCGTTAGTTTGGAAAAGGGGTTCAAGTGGTTTAGCGTGGGCGCCAATGCGGCCTACACGAAGCAGGGGGATTTGGAAACCCCTAATTATCTACTGACCAATACGGGTAAGGAGGATAAAAGCTACTCGGGTCGTTTCAGAATACATCCAAAACCGGAAATAGAAATTGAAGGGTACTACAGCCACGTTGAACAGAATCTAGGTATTTTATTAGGCTCTACTTTTGGAAATTTGGAGGATGTGGAGCGGGCTTTGGTTAGCGACGTTCCAATGTTGACCGACTCCTCCTTTTCCTACGAAATTGACCAGCCCAGACAGCAAGTGAGTCACGATTTGTACAAGCTGAATGGTAAATTTATCGGAAAAAACCAGTCTTTTGATTTTCAATACGGCTATCAAGTCAATGAGCGACAAGAATTTGGCCTTAGACGAGGGGAAGCACCTACCATTGACCTTGTATTGAAAACCCACAGCTTAGATTTGAATTGGTTTCATCCAGAAATTGCGGGTATTAGAGGGAAAATAGGTATTCAGGGCCTAATACAGGCGAACGATAACAATCCTGGCACCAATACGATTCCCTTCATCCCCAATTATGACCAACAACGATTAGGTGCTTATCTAATTGAAAGTTACGAATGGAACGATAATGTCTTAGAATTTGGCTTACGCTACGACTACATGGACTCCTACATCGTAGGACGAGAACCCGATAATACGATTTACCGAAATGATGTAACTTTTCAAAACTTTAGTTCAACCATTGGTTTCAAAACACAATTATCCGACCATCAAACTTTCCGCAGCAATTTTGGCACCGCATGGCGTGCCCCCAACGTAGCTGAATTGTATCGTTTTGGGCAACATTCTTTCTTTTTGGAATATGGACTGTGGCGCTACACCGTCGATGACCGCTTCGATTTTATTGTAACGACCGAAGGTATTTTAGACGAAGAAGACCGCCCCGTTCCTCCCGAAGTGGGTTATAAATGGATTAATACCTACGAGATTAAAAAAGAAGGCTTTCGAGCAGAATTTACGGGGTACGTCAACTACGTAGAAAACTTCATCTACACCACACCGGGCGGTGTAACCAGAACTCCTCGAGGGGTCTTCATTTATTACATTACTGACCAGAGTGATGCCCTTTTTTGGGGCCTTGATGCCTCGGCCGAATGGCAATTCAATAGCGCACTTAGTTCGCAGCTAAAGGGTAGTTATTTGTGGGCTAAGCAAATTAAAAAGGATGATTTCTTTGTAGAACAACCACCCGCCAATTTGCAGTATCAACTTGCCTTTCAACCAAAAATAAAAGGACTAAGCAGTTTCAAAATCCTTGCCGATGTCAATTACACTTTTGAACAATTTCAGCATCCACGTATTCTAAGTTTTGACGATTTTATCAACGCTTTTCAGCGAGATATTTCCCGATTTACAGGAGAGGCTAAAAACTTTGATATTTTAGCGCCACCCGAAGGTTATTTTTTGGTCAATTTATCTCTTTTTGCCACTTGGAAGCAATTAGATTTCCAAGTAGGGGTGCAGAATTTATTGGATACTACCTACCGAAGCTATACCGACCGATTGCGGTATTTTGCAGACGGATTAGGCCGAAATGTGCAGGTTGGGGTAAGCTACCAATTTTAATTGAACTATCGGCATTCTTCGCAACGAGTCGGCTGCCCGTCATTAAAAAACAGCTAGATAATGCAACACTGTTGCATCAAACAGATTATTTTATTTACTTTTGCCCTGTGAGAGTATCATCCATCATATTATTAATATTTTTAATCTTGTTGCCTATCCTGTGGAACGGTTTTTCACTTATCCATTTTACAGTAGTGCACACGCATGCTATTTGTGGAGATAAGGCCGCACATTACGACCAAAATATTGTCAACTGCACAGCTGTCTGCCAGTTAACGCACGAATCCAATAATTCTCCTGCACCGAGTCCCAATAACGATTTTCAAGAAATAAAACAGTATTTAACGCTCCAAATTTTGCATAAAAAAGTTGGTCAATTGACTACCCAAAGCAGAAATTTTGTCTTGATTCCCCTGTCTGACACGCCTTTTTTTCAAGATGTTCTCCATCCACCTATTCTCACCTGAAGAAAGCGATAAAAATAAGTTTGCCCGACGCAAACCAGCTATTCGTTGGAGTTAAGCCGAATAAAGGGTATCCTTCAATGTTTTAGCTAGATTTTCGGCACTAAGATATATTAGAGGCATCGCTATTTTTATCTAGCCGATTAACAATTGTAATCCCCTTCCTTATCAGCTCTGATTACTAATCAAGCCCAAGACAGTAAACAACTAATTGTTTATCGCATTTTACTTTAAAAAAGTAATTCGAACACTTCGTCCTACGAAAGCGACAAAAGCAAAAATTAAAATTCAAACTTATAATTTATTGATTGTCAGTATTTTAACACTTTGAGTTCGAAATTTTATATTTCTATGCAGGTTGAATGAGCGTCCTTTCAAAAAATTGTAACATTAACCATAAATACTTGAACAACAGCAGCAAGCTGTTACTCCCTTTTTTTACTAAAAACTGAATTCTTTATGCGAATTTTTTACCTATTCTTACTCCTTTTATGGGTCAATTTAGCACAAGCCCAACTGGGTACTGTGACTCAAGTTACCCTCGAATTTACGCCATCTAGCGGGTCAGCAGTCGTCGTAACGGCTACCGATGCGGGCAACGGTTTCGTAGCAGACGGACCGATTAGCTTGATGGAAAGTAGTGATTACACTTTGGCCGTCAAACTAGCGAACGGTAGCACAGATGTTACTGGAAACGTTGTTGCTGAAGACTATCTTTTCTATTATGGCTTCGGTGAAGAACTATTTGAGTTGCCCAACGGAAATGGCAACGTCGATAACCGAGCCGACCCGGTCAATTACAGCGACCAAGACAGCAACAATTTACCCGTTGGTCTATCCACTAGTTGGAAAACTGCTTGTACGGGCGAAGGTGACCAAACGGGTAGTTTCCGAGTAGTGCTAAAGCACCAACCAAGTGCAAAAACTGCTACCTCTAGCGTTTCGGATGGCACTACAAATTTCGATATTTCTTGGAACCTTACGGTAGTGGACGATGCCGACGCACCCGAGTGCGAAAACGAAGAAGAAGTCATCGACCGAGTAACATTAACCTTCACCCCAACTGCGGGTGGCGACCCCGTAGTAGCTGTCGCTTCTGACCCAGACGGGCCTGGTCCACAGGATTTGACTGTCCAACCGATTTCTTTGATGGAAAGTACCGCTTACCAGTTATCTATCAGTTTAGAGAACACCGCCGAAGGGGAAAACATCACCGAGGAAATTCAAGAAGAGGACGACGAACACCAGTTTTTCTTTGCCTTCGGTGAGGAATTATTTGAACTACCCAACGGTGATGGTAACATCGACAATCCTGCCGACCCCGTCAACTATAACGACCAAGACGATAACGGTCTGCCCGTTGGTTTGTCCACCAACTGGACGACCGCTTGTACAAGCGAAGGAAATGTAATGAGTAATTTCCGAGTCGTCTTAAAGCACCAGCCAGGCGTCAAAACCGCCACTTCTGGCTTCAATGATGGTGGTACGGACATCGACATCACTTGGATGATGACCGTCGTAGATGACGCCGATGCACCCGAATGTGAAAATGAAGAAGAGGTCATTGACCGAGTAACGTTGACTTTTACCCCAACCGCAGGAGGTGACCCCGTAGTAGCCATAGCTTCTGACCCCGATGGACCTGGGCCACAGAGTTTGACAGTGGAGCCTATCTCTTTGATGGAAAGTACGGAATATCAGCTATCTATCGGTTTGGAAAATACAGCCGAGGGCGAAAATATCACCGAAGAAATTGAAGAAGAAGACGACGAACACCAGTTTTTCTTTGCCTTCGGTGAGGAATTATTTGAACTGCCCAACGGTGACGGTAACATCGACAATCCTGCCGACCCCGTCAATTATAACGACCAAGATGATAACGGTTTACCCGTTGGTTTATCCACCAACTGGACGACCGCTTGTACCGGCGAAGGAAACGTAATGGGCGATTTCCGAGTCGTCTTAAAGCACCAGCCTGGCGTCAAAACCGCTACTTCTGGTTTTACAGATGGGGGTACGGACATCGACATCACTTGGATGATGACCGTCGTGGACGATGCCGACGCACCCGAGTGTGAAAATGAGGAAGAAGTCATCGACCGAGTCACTTTGACCTTTACCCCAACGGCAGGCGGTGAACCCGTTGTGGCCGTCGCTTCTGACCCCGATGGACCTGGTCCACAGAGTTTGACCGTTGAGCCTATCTCTTTGATGGAAAGTACGGAATATCAGCTATCTATTGGTTTGGAAAATACGGCGGAAGGCGAAAACATCACCGAGGAAATTCAAGAAGAGGACGACGAACATCAGTTTTTCTTCGCTTTTGGTGAGGACTTATTTGAACTACCCAACGGTGACGGTAATATCGATAATCCAGCCGACCCTATTAATTACAACGACCAAGACGATAATGGTTTACCTGTCGGGTTATCCACCAATTGGACGACCGCTTGTACGAGCGAAGGCAGCGTCATGGGCGATTTCCGAGTCGTTTTGAAACACCAACCGGGCGTCAAAACCGCTACTTCCAGCTTCAACGACGGAGGTACGGACATCGACATCACTTGGAATATGACCGTTGTGGACGATGCCGACGCACCCGAGTGTGAGAACGAAGAAGAAATTATCGACCGAGTAACGTTAACCTTCACGCCCACTGCGGGTGGTGACCCCGTTGTAGCCATCGCTTCTGACCCCGATGGACCTGGCCCACAAAGTTTAACTGTTGAGCCTATTTCTTTGATGGAAAGTACCGAGTACCAATTATCAATTGGTTTGGAAAATACCGCCGAAGGCGAAAACATCACTGAAGAAATCTTGGAAGAGGACGACGAGCACCAGTTTTTCTTCGCTTTTGGTGAAGACTTATTTGAGTTGCCCAACGGCGACGGGAACATCGACAACCCTGCCGACCCCATCAACTATAACGACCAAGACGATAACGGTCTGCCCGTTGGCTTATCCACCAATTGGACGACCGCTTGTACGAGCGAAGGCAACGTTACGGCTGATTTCCGAGTCGTCTTAAAGCACCAACCGGGCGTCAAAACCGCTACTTCCAGTTTCAACGACGGCGGCACAGACATCGACATTACATGGAATATGACCATAGTAGATGATGCTGATGCACCCGAGTGTGAAAACGAGGAAGAAATTATTGATAAAGTAACCTTAACTTTCACCCCGGTTGGCGGTGGAACCGTAATTTCAGCAGTAGCGCTTGACGCTGACGGGCCTGGTCCGCAGAGTTTGACCGTGGAGGATATAAGTTTGGCGCAAAATAAGACGTACGAACTGTCCATTGCTCTGGAAAATACGATAGAAGGTGAAAACATCACCGAGGAAATTTTAGAAGAAGACGACGAACACCAATTTTTCTTCGCTTGGACGGGTGATATTTTCACGGACCCAATGGGTGACGGTAACATCGACAACCCTGCTGACCCCATTAACTATAACGACCAAGACGGTAATGGTTTACCCCTCGGTTTATCAACAAATTGGACCGTTAGCGCGGAAGGTAGTGCTGGAACTTTTCGAGTCGTATTAAAGCATCAGCCAGGCGTCAAAACGGCTACTTCTAGTTTCAACGATGGTGGTACGGACATTGACATTACTTGGAATGTAAATGCCATTTTAACCAGTACGGACAACTTGAACGGTGACCAGAAATTGGTAATTGCGCCCAATCCAGTTCAAGACGAACTTCGTTTGTTGACCGAGAATATTGACTTGCGAGATAGTAGAGTCATTATTTACAATGCTTTAGGTATGGTGGTCAAATCAATAAAGACTAGCGAAAATGTATTACCCATCCAAGATTTAGGAACAGGACAGTACATTTTAGAAATTCGAGGGGATTCGTGGAATGCAGTGAGAAGATTTGTAAAAATAAAGTAGCCTTTTGGAATTGCATTTAAGGGATGAGGAAATAAATAAACTACGCAAGATTTCGTAGAAAATTTGGATTTTATCAAGGCGATTTTTTCGAAGAATAGCGGGTTATTTTAGAAAAAAATCAACGAAGAGAAAATTCAAATTTTTAGAAAGATGCGTAGG
>JBCCQK010000031.1:0-30132 GCA_039024375.1 Bacteroidota bacterium | reverse complement strand
TTTACGGTAACTTCTTTTAAAAAGTTGTATAATAGTGAATAATATATTTAATATTTTTTTAAATAAAAATTTCATCTTTAGACTAAAGGCTTATTTGTCAAAAGGTTAATCCGATTGAAGCTAGTCAATTTTATTTTCAGCTACCCATTCACTTACTTTATTTTACATAACGCCTTCTCGATATTTTGGATTGAGGGGTGACTAACTTGGAGAAATTTGTAAGCCCATTTTTAAAAAATTGGGGTAATATTTGAAATAGATGTTTCACCCTTGACTCACCAATTCGCCTATTTCTTTTTCTCCAAAGCTAATAGATACGATTATTTGAGTGACGGACTTCACTGAGCTCTCGTTTTATCGCTGAATAGTTTTTCAATAGCCTGTAAATCTTCTTGGACTTCGAATAAGGATTCAAAGTCTTTCAAGCGACCAAGGATTTGTGCTAGTTTGAGCAGTGCTGTTAATGAGATTTTCCCCGTTTGTTCGAATCGTTTGATGCTTCCGAGGGAAACACCTGAGCGTTCGGCGAGTTGGGCTTGCGATAGATTTTGCTGTTTTCTTAATTTTTTGTGCTTTTGGGCAGTTTCTTCTAAAATATCTTTTGGTAATTTGGTAAGGCTGTATTGGTTCATAAAAGCTGATATTTTAGCTAAAATAACATTTTTTCTAACCGAAAAATAAATCGAAAGTAGAGTATTTTTAATCAAGCAGATTATTCATTTAGTCTGCTTGGTTTTTTTGTGAACTTTTAGCCAGTTGGCGCTCCATGTATTCGACAGTCTCGGCTGTGGTTACCATAGTCAGAAACCATTGAACGTAAAGTACGAAGCTGTAGTCTCACAGCAACTGAATACCCAAACAAGTCAAGTTACAAAAACGAGACTATTTCCCACTATAACCACCCCAAGAGATAAGTATGAAATAGTCCAAACCAAAAACCAAAACGAGCAACTGATTAGCACTATTTTTTAATCATAAAGCCCATACAGCTCTTAGAGTTCATAAAGTTTTTTTCGAGCGGTAGTATTGACAATTTCGAGCAGTAGCATTGACTTTTTTTGACCTTCTCGGGTATTTCTCATTTGGGGTGTTAGTAGTTACAAAAACGAAACGGCTTTTAAGCTGAAATAGACCACAACACCATGAAACGAAACACTTCCCCTTTCTCCTAGCCAAATTCCACAAAACACCTACTTTAACTAAAGCATCTTCTACTTAGCCATCAATCATTTCGCAGTACCAGCCCACCCCAACTTTCTACTCTAAAAAATATTCCCTAATTTTAAACGATGTTTTGATAGTCCAACATTTTTCAGTGGCCATTTTCCAAATTTGTTACATGAAAAAAGAATTAATGTATTTTCTATTTTATCTAAGTACTATTCTGCTTTCTACGAGTTGTGGAGTAGATACTCCTAAAGCGACGAATCCCTCTACTAATTCAACAAACCCTACTTCTCCAAACCACGAAACGACCTCCGAAGAAATGCTTAGCGAAGATTTTGACCTTGCTCCTGACCATACCTTTCCCTATCAACTGAGAACCCCCGATAAAACCTTCGAACTGCCGAACAAGTTAAAAGAAATTTCGGGCTTAGGAATTGACGCTACCAATCAATATCTGTACGCTGTTCAAGACGAGGAAGGAGATTTATTTGTAATCGACATCGCAACGGGAAAAGTGGTTAAGGAAGGCGAATTTCACAAAGATGGCGACTACGAAGGGGTTGAAATAGTGGGCGACCGAGCGTTTGTCGTCAAAAGTTCGGGGACCTTGTACGAAATCCTTCATTTCAAAAAAGACAATCAAGAGCTCATCAAACATAAATTTGATTTCCCTAAAAATAGCGATATCGAAGGCTTGGGCTACGACCCCATCGACAATCGCCTGCTAATTAGCTGCAAAGGGAAAGCGGGCAAAGGGGAAGAATATGAGTTTAAAAAAGGAATTTTTGGCCTAGACTTGGCTACAATGCAATTGGACGACGACCCCGCCTACACCATTAGCGTAGAAGCCGTCACTCAATTTTTAGAGGTTAATCATCATGTGTTGGAAAAAGTGGACAAGCTGATAAAGCTATTCCAACCGGGCGAAGAGTTTATTTTTGGGCCTTCGGGTGTAGCAGTCCATCCGTTAACGGGCGATATTTATATCACTTCTTCCGTCGGAAAGATTTTGGTCGTTTTGCACCGCAACGGAAAAATCAAACATATCATCAAACTCAAAAAGAAGGTACACGCTCAACCCGAAGGCATCACTTTTGCCAAAGATGGAACGCTTTATATTTCTAATGAGGGGAAAGATGGTAAGGCAGTCATTCATCGATTTGCTTACCAAGAGGGACAAGAATAGAAAGAGAATAAATAGTAGGGGATAGTATTTATTTTGAAATTTTTTGTGAGGAAAGTGGTTCCAGCACTTCGAGTGCTGGAACCACAAAACCTCTTTAGAATAAAGTCCAATAGTTACAAAAAAATCTGCTATTTTTGAGATTCGTTGTATTAATAGACCTTCCAGCTCGTACGGGCTGGAAGGTCTGCTATTTTGCTAATCAGTACTTTCGTTTTCAATTTGCTCTGCGCCGACCGTGAACCGTTTACCGTCACTCGTGGACCGATAGCCAACTAATCACTACACCAGAAAACTACAAATACCTACATAGAATGCCCAAAAAGAAGCTATTTTTATTAGATGGTCACGCCCTCGTTTATCGAGCGCACTACGCATTTATTACGCGCCCACTCATCAACTCCAAGGGGTTGAATACTTCCGCCATTACGGGGATGACCCGATTCATTTGGGATATTATGCGGAAGCAGAATCCAACACACATTGCCGTCGCCTTTGATTTGAGTGGGCCGACTTTTCGCAATACGATGTTTGCCGAGTACAAAGCCAATCGAGAAGCACAACCCGAAGATATTACGACTGCTTTACCCTACATCAAAGAAATTATTGAAGGGTTCAATATTCCAATTGTGACCAAGGAAAACTACGAAGCAGACGATGTAATTGGGACTTTGGCCAAACAAGCCGAAAAAGAAGGGTTCGAGGTATATATGGTGACGCCCGATAAGGACTATGCGCAATTGGTGTCGGAAAATATTTTCATGTACAAACCCGCTCGAATGGGCAACGCCGTGGAGATTTTAGGCGTCCCCGAAGTGCTAGCAAAATGGAATATCAAGCGCGTAGAGCAAGTCATCGACGTGCTAGGTTTGCAGGGCGATGCGGTGGATAACATCCCAGGGATTCCAGGGATTGGGGCGAAAACGGCCGTAAAGCTACTAGACAAATTCGATTCGTTAGAAGGACTTTTAGCCAATACCGACCAATTGAAAGGGAAGCAAAAAGAAAAAGTCGAGCAATTTGCCGAACAGGGAAGATTATCAAAGCAACTGGCCACCATCGACCTCAACGTACCTATTCAATTTGACGCCGAGCGCTATATCATTGAGCCAATAAATCAAGAAAAACTGGCGGCCGTCTTCAAAGAACTAGAATTTCGGTCGTTAGCCAAAGCTATCTTAGGCGAAGCGGCCGCACCGCAAGCGGGGCAGCAAGGTAGTTTATTTGGTAATGCACCCGATGCGCCCGCACCAAAGCGATTTGTCAATCAACCCGCCGCTCATTCGATAGCGGATAAGAATATTGAAAATACACCGCACGAATATCACTTGGTCGATACGCCCGAAAAAATTACCGATTTAGTAGCACTTTTAGAAAAACAAGCCTCTTTCTGTTTTGATACGGAAACTACAAGTATCGAAGCCAATAACGCCGAACTGGTTGGTATAGCCTTTTCCGTTGAATCGGGAAAAGCCTATTACGTTCCTGTCCCCGCCAACGAACCGGAAGCGCAGGCGGTTATCGCTCCCTTTAAAGCAGTTTTGGAAAATGAGCAAATCGAAAAAGTGGGGCAGAATTTAAAGTACGATTGTATTGTCCTCAAGTGGTACGGGATTGAAGTCAAGGGTGCCTTTTTTGACACAATGCTGGCCCATTATTTGATGGAACCCGAGTTGCGCCACAACATGGATTACTTGGCAGAAACGTACTTAAAGTATCAACCCGTTTCTATCACGACGCTGATTGGAAAAAAAGGAAAAAATCAACTCAATATGCGGCAGGTCCCCGTTGAGAAAGTCGTAGAATATGCGGGTGAAGATGCGGACGTTACGCTGCAATTGGGACATTATTTTAGACCTAAATTGAAAGAGGAAGGGCTAGAAAAATTATACTCCGAAATGGAAGAGCCGCTAATGAAGGTGTTAGTGAACTTGGAATATAACGGTATTAATCTGGACGTTCCCTATTTGGAAAAATATTCCCGAGAGTTAGGAGAATTGATTGAGGCTTCCCAAGCGGAGATTTATCAAGATGCGGGTAGCCCGTTCAATATTTCTTCTCCTAAGCAGGTCGGTCAAGTACTTTTCGAAAAAATGGGCCTTCCCTACCGATGGAAGAAAACCAAATCGGGGCAGTATTCTACGAGTGAAGAAAAGCTAATGGAAATGGCCGCCGACTATGAAATTGTCAATAAAATTTTAAAATATCGCAGCTATACCAAACTCAAATCTACCTACGTCGATGCTTTGCCCAATATGGTTAACCCCAAAACGGGTCGGGTTCACAGTTCGTTCAACCAAGCCCTGACGGCCACGGGTCGATTGAGTTCTAACAATCCCAACTTACAAAATATTCCGATTCGGACTCCCGAAGGTCGGAAAGTGAGAGAGGCCTTCATTCCACGCAGCGAGGACTACGTACTTCTAGCGGCGGATTATTCCCAAATTGAATTGCGGTTAATTGCCGAACTGAGTGGCGACGAGGCCATGTTAGAAGCCTTTCAAAAAGGACAAGACATTCACCGAGCTACGGCGGCAAGGGTCTATGAGAAAACGTTGGAAGCCGTCACCGCCGACGAACGACGGAATGCCAAAACAGTGAATTTTAGTATCATTTACGGAGCGGGCGCAACTAATTTATCGCAACAATTGGATATTTCCCGCAAGGAAGCCAGTCAACTTATCAAGCAGTATTTCAAACAATATCAAGGCCTAAAAACCTACATGGATAAGGCCGTGGAGCAGGCGAAGCAAGATGGCTTTGTGACCACTTTGATGGGTCGAAGAAGGCATCTACGAGACATCAATTCCAAAAATGGAATGATTCGGAGCCACGCCGAACGCAACGCCATCAATACACCCATCCAAGGGACGGCAGCCGACATGATTAAAATGGCGATGATTAATGTGCAAAAGGCGTTAGTAGAAGGGAATTTTAAGACCAAAATGATTCTGCAAGTACACGACGAATTGGTATTTGATTTGCACAAATCGGAGATGGAGACCGTGATGCCTATAATTGAGAAAAATATGAAAGACGCTATGCCTGGATTAAAAGTGCCTATTTTGGTGGGAATGGATACGGGGCAGAATTGGTTGGAAGCGCATTAAATAATTGATAGCAAGCATCGAATTAATTCCTTTAATAATGGCAAATAAAATAACGATTATTGGCGCTGGTTTAACGGGTTTGACCCTAGCCTATTTGTTAAAAAAAGTGGGAATTAAAGCCACCATATTAGAGGCTAGAATGAGACTAGGTGGACGCATTCATACTATTTACAACGAAGGCGAAGCATCGGTCGAAATGGGAGCCACTTGGCTAGGAAAAAAACACCAGCATTTACTTTCCCTCCTTGAAGAACTTGAACTAACGATACACGAGCAGGTCTTAGGAAATAGTGCTTTTTACGAATATTTATCCACGAGTCCTACTCAACTAGTCCAATTACCGCCCAATAACGACCCTAGTTTTAGAATTAAAGGAGGAAGTTCAATTTTGATTCAGCACTTGGCAAAAACGCTTGATACAGACCAAGTTCAACTAGGACAAGTTGTAAGGAGCATTAATTTTCAAGAGGAAGGTTGCACGGTTCAGACCGCTAAAGGAGACTTCCCAAGCGATTTTGTCATTAGCACACTACCGCCCAATTTATTGGTCAGTACCGTTCATTTTACCCCCGAATTGCCCAATCAATTGGTTCAACTTGCGGAAGAGACCCATACGTGGATGGGAGAATCAATTAAAGTAGCTTTAACATTTGAGAAAGCATTTTGGCAAGCAGCTACTTCAAGCGGTACGATTATGAGCAATGTCGGTCCCGTTAGCGAGATGTACGACCATTCCGATGCGGATAATAATTTTCACGCTCTAAAAGGTTTTATGAACGGGTCCTTTTATGCCGCCACTTTACCAGAGCGCAAAAATCTTATTATTAATCAGTTAAGAAAATATTACGGAGAGAAGATAAGTGGTTATTCTAAGTATTTAGAATGTGTTTGGAGAGAAGAGTCTTTTACATTTGCCTCTTACAAGAAAGCTGTTTTACCTCACCAAAATAACGGAGCAGCAAAATATAGAATGCCTTTTATGAATGGTAGATTTTTTATGGCGGGTTCTGAAACAGCAGCAACCTTTCCAGGATATATGGATGGAGCAGTCCAAAGTGCTTACCAAGTTGTTGACCCATTACTTTCGCAATTGCAGGAAGCAACCTAAACAACCAATCAAAAACAAAAAAGACCTTCCAAAAGCGTTAACTGGAAGGTCTTTTTGTTATTTATTCTTTCTTCAATTCTTTTTTCTCCGTCTCCTTCATTCCCTCTTTAATCTCGCTTTCGATGGTCGCTTTGGCATTATTGAACTCTTTGATTCCTTTGCCAATTCCTCGCATCAATTCGGGAATTTTTTTGCCACCAAACAATAATAGAACGATAAAAAGAATCACAAAAATTTCTGTTCCTCCTGGTAAGCCAAACAGCAATAAATTTTCCATAGATATTTAATTTTTGGTTCGCCAAGAGTTTTTCTAGTGTCACTGGAAAAATTGTTAGCGAACATCATTTTTCAATAAATTAGGAGCGCGAAACAACAACTAATGTTCTAGAATCACTTTTCTCCACGCATTGGTCTCACAAACAAAGTTACAATTTTTTAAATCGCAATGGCGTTTTCTCTGCGTTTTTTGACAAATGAACTAGTTAAAAAAAGTCAAAATTTAAAATCTAAAATTTAAAATCTAAAACTAAGGCCACATTTGACACGATTTAGAAGACTTTTACAAGTAACTTTCACGCCACATTTAGTCGTTTAAACGCTTCACTCATAGCCGAAGGAAGGTGAATTTATCGTACCTTAGGCATATACGAGCGAACACTTTATTTCTTGAGACCAATTTCTCTAAGACGTTCGTCCAAATAGGCCCCCGCTGTGATGGGTTCGTAATTAGGAACTGCTGCTTCCACGCAGTTGGGTAAACACGCTAAATCCATATCTGCTTTTGGATGTAAGAAGAAAGGAATGGACAATCGAGGTTTGTGCCATTCTTCCCTCGGTGGGTTGACCACTCGGTGCGTCGTAGATTTCAGATAATCGTTGGTTAATCGTTGTAACATGTCCCCAACGTTGATAACAATTTCGTCTTCTTCGGGGGTTATCGGCATCCATTCATCTTCCATATTTAATAGCTGCAAACCGCCCGCCGAAGCGCCCACTAACAAGGTAATTAAGTTAATGTCTTCGTGCTGTTCGGCTCTAATAGCAGATTCGGGTTCGGACGTAATGGGTGGATAGTGGATAGCACGAAGAATGCTATTTCCTTTATCAATGTGTTGGTTGAAGTAGTCTTTGTCCAAATCTAGGTGAATCGCAATAGCTTCTAATAAACTACTACCCGCTTTTTCAAAGGCTTGGTACAATTCAATGCCCAATTTTAGAAATTCGGCCTCTTCCGCTACGGGCACATTGTCGGGATAGTTCTCTTTTAAAGGATGGTCCGCTGGGACAGTTTGGCCAATTTGGAAAAATTCTTTTAAGTCGGCTACTTTGGACTGTTTAGCGTGTTCTTTTCCGAAAGAGGTGTAGCCTCTTTGTCCGGCCAATCCAGCAATTTCGTACTTCCGCTTTACGTCCGTTGGTAAAGCAAAAAAGGCTTTGGAGGCGGTATAAAAGTCGTCGATGAGTTGCTGGGAGACGCCATGATTTTTGACGCCTACGAAGCCGATTTCGTGAAAGGCGTTACCTAGTTTTTTCACGAAAGCATCTTTTTCAGCCGCACTACCTTCGGTAAAAGTGGATAAATCGACAACGGGGATGGTTCTATTTGCCATATTTTATTTTTTAATTGGATGGATAGTTTTTTTTGAAAGTGTCAAACAACTCTCTGAGTTGTGCTAACTTTGTGTTTTTTTTAATTAGTACGAATCTGGAGAGTCGGGTTACGTTTTATTTGGTACGACTCTGGAGAGTTACATCATCAACTTCAACCTTTGCAGTACAACGCTAAAATATTACTTTTTGGAGAACATACGGTGATAAAAGGCTCGCAAGCTTTGGCTATGCCCATTAATAGCTTTTTTGGTACGTGGAAATATACCAGTAACGTATCGGAAGCCAAGAAATTACAACGAGACCTGTCCAATTTTCAGCAGTATTTGTCTGCGCAATCTTTAGATGAATTTATAGATTTGGAATCCTTCCTAAAAGCCCTAAACCGAGGACTCTATTTTGATGCTACTATTCCTACGGGCTACGGCTTGGGAAGTTCGGGCGCTTTGTGTGCGGGAGTTTTAGACCAATTTGGCAAACACCCTAAACAACTTTCAATGGCTCAACTGAAGTCCCTTTTTTCTACGATGGAAAGCTATTTTCACGGTGCAAGTTCGGGCACCGACCCGTTAGTTTGCTTTCTGAATCACCCTATTTTATTGGGTACAGAAATGAAAAAAGTATCCCTTCCTCCAAAAGCGGCAAAAAGTTCTTTTACCCTCTTTCTGCTGGACACCCACCATCCTAGAGTGGCGAGTCCTTTCATCCAAACCTTCTTAAAAAAATGGGACGACTCCGATTTTGCGAATCAATGCGTCGCTCAGTTACTTCCATTAGTGGACGAAGCAATTGCCACCTTTTTAGCGGGCCAATGGTCTTTGCTATTTCAAACCCTGCACGAGCTGAGTCTTTTTCAATACCGCTATTTTGACTTTATGATTTTGGAAAACTTCAAAAATGTTTGGTTGGAAGGACTGAGCAGCGACCATTTTAAACTGAAAATTTGCGGTGCGGGCGGCGGCGGTTTTTTACTAGGAATTAGTAATAACTTTGCGAAAACCCAAAAAGCATTAGAAGGTTATTCTATTATTCCTTTCTTCTAAAACAAAGTCACCCGAATCATCATCCCAATGCCAAATAAAAACAGCGCAATCCCCGAAATTTTTCGCATCCGCAAAATATGCTTAGGGGATAAGTAAAGTCGAATCTTTTCTGCGAGTACCACTTTTATGGAATCAGTTAGTACAATCGTCCCCATAATGGCTCCAAAAAACAAGTAGCTACTGGTAGAAAACAAATCCATTTCTACCGATTTAGCAGTAATTAGCCCAGTCCAAAAGACGACCGAAAATGGGTTAATGGTATTGATTAGAAAACCTTCTAGCCACAACCGCCAACGAGAAGATAAAACGTCCATTTCTCCAACTTGGTTGACATCCGTAGCTGGTTTGGAAACAAACATTCCTGCACCGATTCCAATTAACACAAAACCGCCTAAAAGCCCTAAAATGGGTTCAAAATAGGGCGAAGTAACCAAATCCTTGACGTGTGCAACCCCTACGATAATCCCTACAATAAACAATACATCACTTATCCAAATCCCCGAAGCAACCCAAAAACCCGCTTTTATCCCCTGCTCGATACTCCGCTGAATCAAAGAAAACAGAATGGGACCGACCAAGATAGCCAAAGCTAGACCAACGACGATGCCATTCCATACTACAATCACTTTTGTTCGTTTAGTGACTGGTGACTAGTGACTGGTAACTAGTTACTAATCACTAGTACCTAATCACTAATCACCAACTAATTAATAAATAATATTTTGGCTACTGCGGTGTTGGGGCTAGAAAAACCTGTTGTTCTGCTAGTGCTGAAGACTAGGTAAACGCCCGTGCTAGCTTTTCGACCCGAAAAATCTCTGCCGTCCCATATTGCTTGTCCACCCAGTGCTGTCGTTTCAAAGATAAGTTTTCCCGTAACATCCGTTATTTTTACGTTGGCATCTCTCGCCAATCCTTTAATGGCAATCGGTCCAGTGTAGTCAGGTCGAACGGGGTTTGGAAACGCAAACACATTCGACGTGTTGACCCTTGGCCCCGCCGTTGCATCCCCCCTAACCGAAATCAGTCCATTATTCGTGCCAATGAAAGCTTCGCCCGTTTCTTGGTCAATGGCAATATCAATAATAGTATTATCGAATAATGGGCTGTTATCCGTATTGTAAAAAGCGACTTGTTCGGCACCCGTAGGCGATTGAATAAATATTCCGTTGGTCGTGCCAATCCATTTTCGATTCGCACCGTCCACCGCTATGGTTTGCACGTTCTCCGTAGCCAATAAGTTCGCCCCGAAGCCGTCTTGTTCAACAAATTGTAACCTGCCCGTACAGTTATCTTCAAAAACACCGCTACCGCAATCAAAAATAACGGGCCCTTCTGCCGTCCCTACCCAAACGTCTCCATCCAAGTCAACTTCTATGCAATTGACCCTTGGGTTCATCAGTGCACTGTTAGCAGGCGTAAATAAACGACTGCGGTCATCGTTGATATTATCAATTGTGCCATTATCATCAAAAACTAAGACGCCTTCATCCCCCGCTACGAACCATTTGTAACCATTTTGGTCGATGGCCAATTGGAGTAAGTTTTTAGAGTTAACGTTAAAACTACGCCACGAACCATCCGATTTTAGGACCGAAATGGGCTGAGGAGCGGCGTGATTGCTCATCCACAAGTTGTTTTCGTCGTCGAAGGCAAGTCCCGCCACTCGTTCTCTTGCTTCGTCGCCCACAGCGCCCTGCAAAGAAGAATTTTCTTCGGTATAAGCCGTATAATTTTCCCCATCCGTTTCAATCAATCCGCCCCAAAAAGTACCAATAAACAGTCGGCCATCTTCGGGATGAACGGCCAAGCGATAAAAATCTCGGTCGATGTCTTTTTCCAGAAAAAGAGGGACATTTCCCCGATTGACGACGGACCACTCGTTGCCTTCTCGAATAAATAGGCCATCCACTCGGTTGAGCGCCGTTTGGTTAGAGGCAACACCACCCGCCGCTACATACACTTTGTCATTAGCCAAGAGGATTTCACTCGTGTTGGCCGAACCTGGAGAGTTAAAATCCAAAAACTCACAGGAAGCGCCCGCCGTTTCGGTGCGGCGAATACCCCGAAATTGGTCAGCATACCAAATATCCCCCGATTCCGTCTCAACAGCGTATCGAGGTCGGTCCACACAACGTCGGCTACTGAATACGGAACTATCATCCGCCCGAAAGAACCCTACTTTCCCTCGGCAGTTTTCTCGGCAGTTGAAACCCGCAATCAAAAATTCGTTGCCTGCGGATAAAAACTGCACCCCAAAATTCTGTTCCGAGTACAGTTCGGTTAGTGTTCCATTTTGGAACCTAAACAGCGTATCGTCAATATCTAGGTATAAACTTCCGTGGTGTGCCACAATGGCACTCGAACCATAAACTGCGGGAAATCCATCGGCAATGTCCAATAGTTGCCAATTATTAAAATCAGCCAAATTGATATTGGGGTCGTTATCGGCTCGATAGATGCCTTCGTCCGTGGCAGCGTACAGAGCGCCTTCGTAAAAAGCCATACCCAAAACAGGAACGCCCGTGAAAGTAGTAAACTCAAATTCTTCTCTTTCCAAATTTAACTTTACGATACCAAAACCCGTTGATAAAAAGGCACTATTTTCTACAAACAAAATATCATACACGGTTCGGTCACCTACAATGACGGTATTTTTTTGAATATCGTTAAAATTGATAATACCTTCGGGTTTGAGCAAATCTATGTTACTATTATTGTAAACCACCAACAGAGAAGAGGTCACCGTATTATACTCAATTTTATTAACCCCCACGTCGGTCAAACCATCCACTTTGGTAATAAACTCAACGGCATTATCTTCTTTTTCAATGGTAAAAAGTGCAAAGGGAGAAGCATAGTAAATCGTGCTTTCACTTTGGGTGACCCAGTTTCCCGCACGATAGGGTAAGTGCGCTTTCCACTGCCCGATGCGTAGGTCATTTTCTTGGGAAAAAGTAGGACTCACGAAGAACAAAGTAAAAAAATAAATCCATATACATCTCATAAAAACAGTCGTTCAGTTTTTGAATAGTCTGCGATTGCTTCGATAACTACATCTTGTCGAAGGATATTGTTTTTTCGTAACTGCTTAGCACTATTTTTTTACCATAAAGTACGTAAAGCTCACAAAGTCCATAAAGTTTGTCCATTATTAGTATTGACTATTTTCGAGCAGTAAGTAGTATTGACTGTTTTGTGCTATCAAAGCGTTTTTAATTGAAGATAGTAATAAGTTACGTTTTTTCTTAGAGTATTAAAGGGAATCAGCGGGCTATGCGCCACTCTTGCTGATTATTAATCCAGTATCTTTCTCCAACTTTGTCTTTAGCATTTTCTGCCTCACTCGCCATTGGGCAACCGCAGTCGGTACTTTTACAAGCACTTAACAAAATA
This sequence comes from Bacteroidota bacterium, assembly GCA_039024375.1. Lineage (GTDB taxonomy): Bacteria > Bacteroidota > Bacteroidia > Chitinophagales > Saprospiraceae > JAFMDF01. The sequence continues at coordinate 17,517 of JBCCQK010000031.1, read as the reverse complement.
CAGCCAATGATAAAAAGAAAGTAAATTCGTTTCATACCGTTCCTACTATTTTCTTTTTGCGACTAACATTTTCCCAAAAACGAGAACAACTCATCGCCTAACTTGCTTATATAAGATAGCTATTATATCTTACCAGAAACAAAAGTTATGATTATGCCGTCTTTTCTACAAAACTTTCCCCTCAACTATAACTACTTTTCTTCGACACTCTTGTGCTGCCTCTTTTTCATTACGTCACTGACAGGTCAAGAAATTATGGTATCCGAAGAAGTACAACTTCGGAGCGACCAAAGTTATTCAATTATTGGAAAATATAAAGAAAAGACGCTACTCTATCGTGACAAGACGACCGTATTTGAAGTACAGGCCTTTAATAACGAGCGATTAAGTGTTAGTTGGACTAAGGAATTGGAATTGGACAAAAAACGCCCCGAAGTAATGGATGTCTATGGGCTAGACGACTATTTCTACGTGTTGTACCGCTACAAAAATCGAGGTAGCTCTGTGGTTAAGATTCACAAGTACAACGAAGCGGCCAATTTGGTGGATTCGACCGTTGTGTTTGACTACGGAAAGCGATTCTATTCGCCCTTGCCCGAAGTGGTCTATTCCGAAGACAAGACCAAAATACTTCTATACCATACGGAATACTTCAATAAAATCGAGGTGGCCGTTTTTGATATTGAGAAAATGGAGTTGATGTGGAATAAAGAATATATGCCCGAAGATTTGAAGTTTGGTGCCGATTTTTACCAAATCTTGGCCGACGATGAAGGGGGAATGCACATGATTCTGATTAGAGAGAATGAGCGCTTCAAAAAAGATAAGCCACATTATTTTGAGTTCATCTACCAAGCTGCCGAGGGAGCAACGGCCCCCGTTTACAAAGTTCCGTTGGAAGGGAAGCTGACCTTCGATTGCTTCTTTAAAATTGACAATCTCAATCGCTCGGTCATTGGTGGCGGAATGCACTCGGCCAAAAATAAAGGGCGAACGCAGGGTTACTATTATATGAATATCCCCATTTCCAATCCCGAAAATTACGTCTTATCGTTTAAGGATTTTGAATTGGACTTTATGGAACAATTGGTCGATAAAAAAACAAACGTTACGAAAGGACTTTTTGATGTAGGTATCCAAGACCTCGTATTACGTCGAGACGGTGGCGCTCTTATCATCTGCGAACAGCTAAAAGACTACGAAAGAGGCATCGCTGGTAATAATATTTCCAATCTGAACACTACACGCTCAGCGTTCTACGGTCGAGAAGCGGGCCGCTTTGCCGTTGACCATTACTACGAAGATTTGTTCCTGTTTTCGGTTCATCCCGATGGGCAACACCACTGGGAAAATATTTTACATAAAAAGCAATTTTCGCAAGACGATAATGCCGCTTTCTCCTCTTTTTTTCTAGCCAAAACGCCCCAACGCCTACGGCTCATTTACAACGACGAAATTCGTAGTGAAAACACTGTCAGTGAATACATCATCAAAGGCAGTGGTAATACCGACCGTAACAGTATTTTGAATACGGCTAGTCAAGAATTGCGACTCCGTTTTCGCGAAAGTAAGCAAGTAGCGGCCAATGAAATTATCGTTCCCAGCGAACGAAAAAGCAAATTAAAATTGGTAAGGATGACTTTTTAGCTTGGGGATGAGGAACTCAATTATATTTTAGGCCCAGCAATAAACATATACATAGCGATGATAATCAGAGAGAAAATAAAACTCGCAACCGTTCGTAGAAAAATCTCTAGAGCGAAAGTAGGGGTGAAAATCTCTAAAATAAAATAAACGGAAAGGTGCAAGAAAAGTAGTAAGCTGACATATTTGCCAAACCACTCCACTCCGTAACTCTTAATGGTCAATCCTTTTCCTACTTTGTAACCGTCACGTGGTTTAAAAATGGCCAGAACCACTGGACGCAGCATAACCGTAATCAGACAAGTGGCAGCATGTACGCCGGGAGAATTATAACAAGCATCAATGATAATTCCCAAAACGAATCCAATTAAAACGAGGGTTACTTTAGGGGTTTCTAATGGGAGCAAAAAAAGAAATAGGGGGTAAATAAATAGCGAGATGTAGTTGAAAGAAGAACCACCTAATTGAACTTGCTGTAATACGAGCCATTGCATTAAAACAAAGAAAACTAATCGCCATAAATTGGGTAAAATTGCGTTATTCATCCATCACCTCCTTTTCTAAATCCAACTGTTGCTGTTGCTTCTGGTTATCAATGATGTAAACGTAGTTCAAGGCACTGAAGTCTGTGCTTAGTTTTACTTCGATTTCGTGAAAACTACTACCACTAGGCAAATCACTCTTTTCGACAACCCCAACCATAATCCCCGCAGGAAAATGAGTAGAAAATGCGCTAGTCACAATGGTGTCCCCCACCATCACGTTGTGGTGACTTTCTATGGCCGTTAAATTAACAAATCTAGGATTGGAGTTAAGCCAACGTAGCACACCGTAGGCGCCCGTTCGTTTGATGGAAGCAGAAATGAAAGAGCGGCGATGCAGGAGTGAATTGGCGACGGCATATTCGTCGTTGACACTTCTGATGATGCCGACGATACCTTTATCGCAAATCACGCCCATATCTTTTTGGACCCAGTCAGCCGTTCCTTTGTTGAGTGTGATAAAATTATTAGGACGGTCGGTAGAGGTGTTAACCACTTTAGCTGCTTGTAATTCGTATTGTGGGCGCTCTTTTATAAAAAATGAGTCTCTCTCAACGGCTGGGCGCAACCCATAGTTTATCAGCTTTTCTCTCAATTTGGCATTTTCGGTGGCTAGCTTTTCCATTTCCTCATCCAAAGAAAGATAATTGGACCAATCGTTCGTCTTTTCGGCCGTATAACCCGAAAAAATATTGGTTGAGTTAATCCAAATATCCCTTTGCCGCCGATTGTAATTGACAACAAGGTACAAACAAAAAGCCTCTAGTACCAGAAATAAAAGAATATGCCCAAACCGTAGAAATAGTAGTACAAGATTGCGCATGGGTTGAAAGGGTTGCTAGTGTAGTGACTCGTAATTGGTTAGTTCGTGACTAGTTAAACGAAGTGCTAAATTCTAAGCTCTTGTTTCCTGTTCAAATCTTCAATCATTTATGACTCGGACCGTTGATAAAAAATTAGGTCAAAACGATAGTTTTAACGCTACTAAACCGACTTTCGGTCAATTAGGAAAGAATAAGTATCGGTATTTTGTAGTGCTTTGCTAGTTCCACGGACGACCGCTTTTAATGGGTCTTCGGCAATATGCACTGGGAGTTTTGTCTTTTGACTAATTCGTTTGTCTAATCCTCGTAGCAGTGCGCCACCACCCGTTAGGTACAAACCCGTAGAATAAATGTCTGATGCTAATTCGGGCGGAGTAGTTTCCAAAGCCTTCAACACCGCTTCTTCAATTTTTAAAATGGACTTATCCAGAGCGTGGGCAATTTCTTGGTAGCTAACCAAAATTTGCTTGGGAATCCCGGTCATCAAATCTCGGCCATTAACGGCAAAATCTTCGGGTGGATTCTCTAATACCTGTAATGCCGAACCAACGTGAATTTTGATTTGTTCGGAGGTTCGCTCCCCAATCAAAATGTTGTGTTGACGCTTCATATAATTGGTAATATCACTCGTCAATTCGTCCCCTGCAATACGGATAGATTGGTCGCAAACGATTCCTGAAAGAGCAATCACCGCAATCTCGGTGGTTCCCCCGCCAATATCGATAATCATATTGCCAATGGGTTCTTCGACGTCAAGGCCAATCCCTAAGGCAGCGGCCATTGGTTCGTGAATTAAATAGGTTTCTTTAGAATCTACATGGTCGGCAGAATCGAAGACAGCTCTTTTTTCTACTTCGGTAATACCCGAAGGAATGCAGATAACCATCTTCATATGAGAGAAAAACTTACGTTTGTTACCAATGATGCCAATCAGACCTTCAATCATACTTTCGGCAGCCTGAAAATCGGCAATCACTCCGTCTTTGAGCGGACGGATAGTTTTTATATTCTCGTGTGTCTTTTCGTGCATTTGCATCGCCCGATGCCCCACCGCAATGGTCTCTCCCGTCTTTCGATTCACAGCCACAATGGAAGGCTCATTCACTACTACTTCCCCGTTTTCAATAATCAGTGTGTTAGCCGTTCCCAAGTCAATCGCTAATTCTTGTCTAAAAAAATTGAATAATCCCATTTATTTTGTTCAACTAATGTTTTTCTGAAAAAACCAAGTTATATTTTGTTTGATTTGTGTCTAATTAGCCGTAAGATTCTAAACAAATTCATTTTTGTTGTACGCCTTAGACTTTCATCCTCAAAGTTATCAAAATATATTTACAATTCAATGCTTTGTTAAAAACTAAACAAGTTATCAAAAATTATCCTTTTTTTGGACTGAAATTGTTTTGTTGAACTAAGAGCTTATCTTGTAAAATCATACTCCATGAAATTATTTTTTTCAGAAAATCAGCCAGACTACTCTACCTATACCTTCAATTATGCCATTTACGCAGTAAAAGAGGAACAAACGGAGTTACCCGAAATTTATAATAGAGGTTTTTTACCCTACACGGGCGACCTCAGAATCGACCAAGATATTTTCTATTTAGCCCGCAGTTTGAGAGTCGATTTAAACCGATTTACGGACACTTCAGAGAACCGAAGAATTAATCGAAAAATCCAAGATTTAGCTATCGAAATTAACGTTTATGAAAAGGCAACATTTCCTATCGACGACCCTAAGTTCTTATCATTTTGCATGAACTATGCCGCCGACCGATTTTCTGGAAATGCGATGACGGAAGAGCGACTAAAATTTGTTTTTAACAAAGAAACGGGTAGTCATATTCTCACTTTTTCTTCCAAAGACCAAACACTTGGTTACGTACTAGCGGCCATCGAAGGTAACACCTTACATTACTGGTTCTCTTTTTTTGACCAAGCGTATCTAAAGTCTCATTCTTTGGGAAAATGGATGATGTGGCGAACGATTCATTGGGCTAAAGAGCGGGGTTTAGACTACGTTTACCTAGGAACTTGTTACGGGAAACATTCGCTCTACAAAGTGAGAGACCACAAGGGTTTGGCTTTTTTTGATGGAAGTATTTGGAATACGGATACTAAAGTGTTAAAGGAATTGTGCAAGACGGACAGCGAAATTATTGACAAAGACCGCTTTAAATTACTCGACTCCCCCAATTCGTTTCTAAAGAATCTCCCCTAGCATCAATTAGCAGAAATACCGATATTTGCACAAATTTTTCAAGCAGACAGATTCACATTAGCATGAGATTATACAATAAAATAAACGGCGAAGCACTCAAGAAAAAAATACAAGAGAGCGACGAGGAACGTACTACGCTTTCATTTTATCAATATGCTAACATTAGCAGCCCCAAAACTTTCAGAGATGAACTATATTTGATGCTCGACCAACTCGGCGTTTTGGGTAGAATTTACGTAGCTCAAGAGGGAATCAATGGCCAAATTTCCGTTCCAACCACCAATCTAGCGTCTTTTAAAGAACAATTATATGGCATTGATTTTTTAAAGGGAATTCGATTGAACATTGCCATTGAAGATGATGGAAAATCTTTTTTCAAGCTAAAAATAAAGGTCCGAAAAAAGATAGTCGCCGACGGATTGGACGACCATACTTTTGACGTTACCAAAAGAGGAAAGCACTTGGACGCCGCTGCCTTCAATGAACTCACCGACCGCCCCGAAACCATCGTCGTAGATATGCGCAACCACTACGAAAGTGAAGTGGGCTATTTTGAAAACGCCATTCGGCCCGACGTTGAAACCTTTCGGGAGGCGCTACCCGTAGTCGAAGAAATGCTAGCAGACAAAAAAGAACAACCCATCGTAATGTATTGCACGGGCGGCATTCGTTGTGAGAAGGCCAGTGCCTACTACATTCATAAGGGTTTCAAAGAGGTGTATATGGTGGATGGCGGCATTATCGACTATACCAGAGAAGTCCAAGAAAAAGGATTGAAAAATAAGTACATCGGCAAAAATTTTGTATTCGATGACCGAATGGGTGAGAGAATTAGCGACGAAATAGTAGCGCATTGTCACCAATGTGGCATTCCTTGCGATACACATGTCAATTGTGCCAATGATGCTTGCCATATCCTTTTTATCCAATGCGAGTCCTGCGCTGCCAAGTATAATAGCTGCTGCTCCAATAAGTGTAGCGATTTCTTAAAATTACCCGAATCGAAGCAATTAGCTTTGCGAAAAACAATGGTATTTAACGGGACTAAATTTGGGAAAGGGCGATATAAAGCACATCATCAAGAAGATAGTTTGGAGTAGCTTTTTCCATCTTTTCTAACCCGAATAAATTTTATTCCTTGGATAATCTTTTAATCAAATGTGAAAAAAAGCAATCGGCGAAACGTCGATTGCTTTTTTTGTGTGGTCTTTCTATACTCTTTTTCCTAAAAACGGAGGCGCAGCCAAGTGCGAAATTAGATTGGCAGGAAATTACTTTTGGCTATTCTATAGTGTCCGAACAATTACCCGAAGGCTACCCATATCAGCCGCTTTTTTTGACGGCTCGTTTTGGTATCTATAACTTTCCTAGCAAAAAACGGGCACAATTTTCCGTTTTTGGCGAGCCCCAATTTACTTTTCACGACGCTCCTTCTTCCTTTGCTAACAGCTTTGAATTGGGTATTAACTTTGGTGTTCGCTACCAACTTCCGTTTTCTGATAAAAATGGCTTACTGGCCAGTATTAGTGCAGGGCCACACCATCTGTCTTTAGAAACTACTTTACAAGCACGTGGTTTTCTCTTTTCGGACAATTTTGAAGTGGGGTACTACCACCAAATCAACGAGCAGTGGCGAGTTACCGTCAAACCTCGATTTAGACATTTGTCCAATGCGGGTTTGCAATCGCCGAATATTGGGATTGATAACTTTTTCTTGATGGTGGGTGTTTTTTCAGTTCTTTAGGAACTGCATAAACTTGCTCACAACTTTTATCGCTTTGAAACCAAATAATGTTGTAAATTGTAGTACGTTTGAGTTGGTATGCTTCCGATGAAAGTATTTTACTAAATAAAAAAGGTAGGTAATTGTGGAAATAAAAAAGATGGATTTTGAAATAAGAATTAGTGGAACAAGAGACGGTGAGCCATTAACACCCGCACATCTAGACATAGATGAATGGATTACCTTTATGGAAAATGCCAAAAATATGCTCTCCCCAGATAAAAAAGAGCGGCCAAAAATAACCGCAAGAGTGGAAGAAGGAAGTGTTCGGTTCATTTTTACCACTATTCCTGCTCTAGTGATTCAAGCAAATGCCTTATTGGGGGCGGTTAAAGAGTCAAAACAGTTAACTACACTGAATTTAAAACAACGAGAATCCACAAGATTTTTTCAAAAATTTGCCAACAAGCACCAACTAACTGTCACCCTAGGTCGGCCCAATACACTAAAAGAAGGATTAGTTATTGACAGACAAACCGAGTGGGAGGAATCAAATCCGATTTGGGTGAAAACGGAATTATTCCTAGACGGTAAAATCACGAATATCGGCGGTAAGTCTAAAGCAAATGTTCATTTAGATACAAAAGACTTCGGTAATTTGACCATCGCAGCCTCAGAAAAATATCTAGCCGCTGATAAGAAAAACCGTATCTACAAACAGCAACGAGTTAGAATTGAACTGATGCAGAACCCCGAGGATTTATCTTATGATTTTAAATCAGCTAGATTAGTTGAGTTTATTGATTATGAGGATATACAAAAGGAAAACGTGGATGATTATTTAGCGCAGTTAATTAAAAAATCGGCGAAGGATTGGGAAAACGTTGAAAATTCAGAAGAATGGTTAAAAGAAATTAGAGGTTATGAATAAAATCAAAAAAGTATTTTTAGATACTAGTTTCTTTATACGTTTGCTCAATCCAAAGGAAGCCAACCATATAAATGCGTTAACCTACTTTAGAAGATTCAATAGAGATAAAGTGGAAATGTGTTTATCATCAATAGTAGTTGCCGAATACGGCATTGGTGGAAATATTGCGCATTTTCCCTATCCCTTTGTACAACTCATACCTTTTAATTTCGACCACGCTAAAATGACGGCTACTTTTGCCAAAGCTGCTTACGAAGCAAGACGAAAAGGAGCGCTAGAAGTAGGTAAAAGAGTTATTATTCTTAATGACACAAAACTCATGGCACAAGCGCAGATAGAAGAAGCTGATTTATTTGTAGGAATAGACGATAACTTTTTATCCGTTTATAAGTTTCTAAAAAGCCAAGGCTTAGCTTCTTTTAACTATCTAGATTTGCGTACACCACCCAATGAGTTTTACGGCGAATTAGACCTAAAAATTCCCTACGAATAGAAGAGGTTATGGTCAACCCTCCATTTCATTTTATCAAGGAAAGAAGAACCGCCGAATATCTTGATAATTCGCAAAAAGCACCAACCCTAGCACCAATACGAATCCCGCAATCGTAGCGTATTCCATAAACTTATCGCTCGGCTTTCGACCACTCACCACTTCGTACAAAAGAAACACTACGTGACCACCGTCTAAGGCGGGAATGGGTAATAAGTTCATAAATCCAAGAATCAACGACAAGACCGCCGTCATTTCCCAGAAGCGGTGCCAATTCCACTCTACATCGAACATGCCCGCAATGGAACCGAAGCCCCCCAAACTTTCGGAGGCTTTAATCTTACCCCGAAATATTTGTCCAAAGGCTTTGATTTGATTAACGAGGAAGTTCCATCCTTTTTTGAATCCTGCGGGTAGGGCTTCTGCAAACGTATATTCTTGGGTTTCTAAATCGAACAGTACGTCAATATTTTCTTGATAGGCCCCGATTTTTCCATTTTCCGTAAAGGTGAGCGTCTTATTGATAGTAGCGTCATTTCTGAGAACGGACAAGCTAACCTGTTGCCCTTTGTTGGCGTCGGCTACTTCGACGTAGTTATCGTAAAAAGGCGTCGGTATGCCGTTGATGGCTACAATTTTATCTCCTTGCTGTAAGCCCGCTTTACCTGCTGGCATCGTATCAATCACACTGCTAATGACGAAAGGCATTCGAGGAATGAACAACTGCGCTCCTTTATTTTCGTGTCGGGAGAGAATATCCACGTATTTTTCATCAATATCGAGGGTCTTTCGTTGGCCATCTCTTTCGACGACAATCGTACTAGCATCATTGATGATGATTTCTTGTTTAAGTAGGTTTCCACCAAACTTTTTAGGTACTTTTCCGCCAATTTCTACAATCTTATCTCCGTTCATTAAGCCCAATTCCCTACCCAAACTATCAACATAAATACCGTAGGTGGCATTTTCATTGGGTAAATATTTTTCTCCCCAAGTCCATAGTACCATACCAAAAAGTAAAAAACCCAGTATAAAATTGACTGTAACTCCACCAAGCATAATAATCAATCGCTGCCAAGCAGGTTTGGAGCGAAATTCCCAAGGTTGCGGAGGCAATTTCATCTGCTCTTTGTCCATACTTTCGTCAATCATTCCCGATATTTTCACATAACCACCCAAGGGTAGCCACCCAATACCGTACTCGGTTTCCCCTCGTTTTATTTTGAACAATTCGAACCAAGGGTCAAAAAACAGATAGAATTTTTCAACTCTGGTATTGAACCATTTGGCGGGAAAAAAATGTCCCATTTCGTGTAAAACAATCAAGATAGACAAGCTCAGAAAAAGCTGTCCGGCCATTACCACGTAATCCATTGTGTATAACTATTTTTTAACGATTCAGAATTGAGAGCAGAGAGTAGGGAAATGAGACGTATGACGTTGATGATTTAGAAGAAGCTAAAATTTTCGTCATTTTTCCCTCAGTTTAAGTCTCTATTCTCTCAATCCCGATCTTCATCGGGAGTCTCTATTCTCTATTCTGAATAGATACCTATTTTTTACATCATTATGATACGAACGCTGGACGAGTAAACTTCTAGGAATAATTTTAAAAAAATTTGGAGTACTCGTTTGCACATTAGCAAGCATAAAACGACAGATTTTAGGCCAATGTTTTGGCTTGCTTGCAAAAGTAGTATAATTTTGGTTCAATAGGTTTGCTCTGCCGACCAACATTTGCTTTTGTAGGTCTTTCTGTGAAAAAACCACAATTCAATTTTGATAATATGATTTTGTTTTACTCTCAAAACATCAACGATTCTTTTGCGCATTTGGACGAAGAACAGGCTCGTCACTGTGTACAAGTAATGCGACGGCAAGTGGGAGACGCCGTAACTTTTGTCGATGGTGAAGGGGGATTTTACAAAGGAATTATTCACGAAACGGGCAAGAAGAAATGTATCATTCGGGTGACCGAATCGGAGCAAGCGTTTAATCGTCGCCCTTTTTCTCTACACGTTGCTATTGCGCCCACTAAAAACACGAATCGTTTTGAGTGGTTTTTAGAAAAGGCTACAGAAATTGGCATCGACGAAATTACCCCTATCATTTGTCAGCGTTCGGAACGCCGCAAGGTAAGAACCGACCGATTGCGAAAAATCATTGTGGCGGCGATGAAACAATCTTTGAAAGCGTATTTACCTAAGTTGAATGAGCCTATTCCTTTCGCCAAATTTATACAAAACCCTAACTCGTCCACCCAAAAATATATCGCACAAGGCGCCGAGAATACGGCGTTAAAAGACAACTACGTTGCTCAAAACGACGTTACAGTATTAATTGGCCCCGAAGGTGATTTTTCTAAAGAAGAAATAGACTTGGCGAGACAACGGGGTTATGTGGGCATTCATCTCGGTAAAAGTAGATTGCGAACGGAGACGGCAGGTATCGTTGCTTGCCATATGCTCAATTTTTTGAACGGATAGAAATGAGAAGCCAGATGTCGGACCGTCTCGATTTTCTATCGGGACTGTCAGCAGTCAGATTTCCGACATACGGCGTCAAACAAGTTATTTTACCAAATCATTATATCTGTTCTGAAAGTATCCAAACTGCGAACCGTAAACCGAACAAAGTCAAATAAATATTATGAAACATCTATTTTTGATATTTTTAGTAGCAAGTATTTGTAGCTTTACGTTGCCCCAAAGTAATGCCCTAAAAATGGGGTTATTGAAGTACAACGGCGGTGGTGATTGGTACGCTAATCCAACGGCTTTGCCTAATTTGGCTAAGTTTTGTAACGAAGAATTGGGAACAAACTTTGACCCCGAATATGGAACTGTCGAAGTAGGGAATGCCGCTATTTTTGACTACGCTTTTGTTCACATGACGGGACACGGCAACGTAGTTTTCTCCGATTTCGAAGCCGAAAATTTGCGCAATTATTTGATCGCGGGCGGTTTTCTACATATTGACGATAATTACGGTATAGACCCCTACGTTCGGGCGGCGATGAAAAAAGTGTTTCCCGAACAGGAATTTATTGAGTTGCCATTTGAACACGAGATTTATCACCAAAAATTTGAGTTCAAAAATGGGCTACCCAAGATTCATAAGCACGATGATAAACCTGCACAGGGCTTTGGTTTGTTCTACGAAGGTCGATTAGTGTGTTTTTATACTTACGAAACGGATTTAGGAGACGGTTGGGAAGACCAAGAAGTACATAAGGATACACCCGAAGCGCGGCAAAAGTCCTTACAAATGGGCGCTAATATTATTCAATTTGCTTTCGAGCAGTGATAAAATTACTTTATGAATGACCGTTACACGGGTCGACACCAAAACATATTAGCTGTATTTTTTATTGGCACCCTTGTGCTGCTGGGCAAGGCAGCCCATTTGCAATTGGCCGACAATCCTTATCGGGTAAAAGGAAATAATATTGCCGTTAACGAAATCACTACCTACCCTTCGAGAGGAACGATTTTGGATAGGAACGGTAAGATTCTCGTCTATAATAATGCGATGTACGATTTGATGGTGACCTATCGGCAAATTAATCCAGCGATGGATACGGCTAAATTTTGCCGATTGTTAGGCATCAGTCGAGCAACGTTCGAGAAAAAACTGGATAAAAACTGGCGAAGTGGCCGCTACTCCAAACGCAAACCATTTCTCTTTTTAGATAAAATCTCCGCCCAGCGATATACCCAAATTCAAGAACATTTGTACGAGTTCCCCGGCTTTTTTACCCGTTTGCGAAACGTTCGGGGCTATCCTTATCCGAACGCAGCGCACGTATTAGGTTTTCTAGGAGAAGTTAATAAAAAAGAAATTGAGGCATCGGAAGGGGTCTATGCTTTGGGCGACTACGTTGGAAGGAGTGGTTTAGAGTATCAATACGAACACCAGCTACGCGGCGAGAAAGGAACAAAATTGACTTTGAAGGATAAATACGGAAACGAAGTAGAATCTTATAATAACGGTCGTTCGGACGTTCCCGCCGTTTCTGGGAAAAATTTGATTACCTCATTGGACGTTGATTTGCAAATTTACTGCGAGCAACTGATGCAGAATAAGCGCGGTAGTATTGTAGCCATCGAACCCGAAACGGGAGAGATTTTAACGATGCTCAGTGCACCAACGTACAATCCCAATTTGCTAGTCATTGGCCCCAATCGAGGATTGAATTATCGACAGTTGGAAACAGATTCCTTAGAGCCTTTTTTCGACCGCTCGGTCATGGCGAAATATCCTCCAGGGTCTATTTTTAAAACCATTGTTGGTTTGGTGGCCCTCGAAGAAGAAATTGTAACGACTGATTATCGAGTAACCTGCCCAGGCTATTATCAACCCGGAAAAGCAAACTCTCGAAGATTTGGTTGCCATCAGCACGAATATCACGTTGATTTGACTAAGGCTATCAAACACTCTTGTAACTCCTATTTCTTCCGAACTTTTCGGGACATCGTTGACCAATACGGGGAATCAATTCCCCAAAAGGGATTGTCCGTTTTTAACGATTATTTAGATGAATTTGGCGTAGGAAAGCCGTTAGATATCGACTACCCGAGAGAAAAAAGAGGGAATAATCCAGAACCAAAATACTACGACAAAATGTATAAAAACGACGGTGGTTGGAATTCGGGTAAGATTATGTCCGTCGGAATTGGACAAGGCGAAGTAGAAATGACGACCTTACAAATGGCCAATTTAGCCGCTATTATAGCCAACAAAGGTAGCTATCGCCTACCCCACTTGGCCAAAGCCTTTCAAGACGGGGAAACCATTATTCCACCGCCCGCTAAATATCAAAAAATTCAACAGGTTTCTATTGATAAACAACACTTCGACCCTATCATCGACGGTATGGAACAAGTAATTGCGGCGGGTACAGCGAAGCAAGCCGCTATTCCCGATATTTCGATATGTGGGAAAACGGGTACTTCCGAAAATGCGGGCAAAGACCACTCCATTTTTTTCGCTTTTGCACCGAAAGAAAATCCCCAAATTGCCTTGGCTGTTTACATCGAAAATGGTGGGTTCGGTGGAACTTATGCGGCGCCAATTGCAAGTTTAGTAGTAGAAAAGTATTTGAAAGATTCGATTCGAACGCCCCGTCGGCAGCGTTTAGAGAAGCGGATGCTAGAAGCAGATTTAGTGAACCAGACGAAGCCGTGAGTACTGACTAGTGATTCTTGTCATTAATGTACTAGTCATTAATCGTAATTTTAATCCGTATAATTCGCCGGGCGTCCACTTCTTCCACTTTGAAGGCAAACTGTTCGTGTTTGATTTCTCTGCCTTTGCGCGGCAAGCGACCCAAAAACTCTAAAATTAGTCCCGCTAAGGAATCTGCATCGCCCCGTACGTCGTCGAACGTATTGGTATCTAAACCCAGCACTCGGCAAACATCGTTTAGTAAAGTTTTACCCTCAAAAATATAGGTCGAATCGTTAATTTTTTCGTATTCGAGTTCTATTTCATCGTCGAACTCGTCTCGTATTTCGCCAATAATTTCCTCCATGATGTCCTCCAAAGTAACAATACCCGAAGTACCACCATACTCATCCACTACGACCGCCATGTGCAATCGCTTAGCTTGAAATTCTTTGAGTAAATCGTCAATTTTCTTGGATTCGGGAACGTATAAGACTTCGGTTCTTAGCAGTTCCTGCCACTCAAATTTGTCCGTTTCTTCTAAGTAGCCTAGCAAATCTTTGGCGTATAATAAACCGGTAATCTGGTCGAAATTTTCTTGATAAACGGGGATTCGGGAATAGCCCGATTCGCGTAAAATTTGGAGAAGTTCTTGGTAATTGCTTTGAAAGTCAACGGCGATAACATCTACCCGTGGTTGCATAATCTGCTTCACGGAGACATCTCCAAAATTGACGATACTTTTCAAAATATCGACTTCTTCGTTAGCGTCAATATCTCCTTTCACCGTTAGGTCAATGGCTGCCCCAATTTCTTCTTTGCTCGCTAGATTATTAGTCGTCCGAGTGGCCAATTTTTTTTCAATAATAGTCGTAAAATTGACCAGCAACTTACTCAATGGAAAGAAAATATTCCGAAAAAATTGAAGCGGAAAGGACATCAAGCGCGCAATGAAAACATTATTGATTTTAGCATACACTTTGGGCGCTACTTCTCCAAAAAGGACCACGGCGAAGGTGACTAAGATAGTCGTGATAGCGAAACTAATAGCTTGCGAAAGGTAGGCTAAATCCCAACTGATAAAGGGAACAATTTGAGTGATTTTTTCCGCCCAGCGTCGGCAAATATCCTCCGTCAGTGTATTCCGCAGTACGTACTCGGAGACAATAATATAACCAATGTTGATAAAATTATTGCTAATAAGAATAGTCGCCAGAAGCGTTCGAGGGGTTTCTAACAGATTTAAGATGCGTTTGGAAACGGGACTTTCCTCGCCTTTAAGATGGTCTAAATCGTTGGGAGAGAGTGAAAAATAGGCCACTTCGGAACTAGAAATAAGTGCCGAACTGACCAAGAGTATTGCAATAACCAAACAGGCTACTAAGAGACCAAGACTTGAAATACTCGTATTGAGCAACAAGAATGGAAAGGTGGCAGTGACACAATCGAGCCAGTCAAGTGAGGTGCTCAATATCTTGGTTTGTTATTAAAAGAAATTGCAGTTTATTGTTTAGTTACGCTTTAAAAGGGCAAATCATCTTCCACCGCATCTGGCTGTGGTGTAGTCGGCGTAGCAGCAGGCGCAGTTGGCGTAGTAGTAGCTGGCGTAGCAGGTTTTGCTGCGGCTCCTGGAAAAGCGGGTGCACTGACCCCTCCCATAATATCATCTCTTTTGCCCAACATTTGAAAATTATCGGCTACTACTTCGGTTGTATATCGGTTGTTTCCATCCTTATCTTGCCATTTTCTGTGGGTCAATTTCCCTTCGATATAAATTTGTTTACCCTTTCTTAAATATTTCTCTGCTACTTCGGCTAATTGCCGCCAGACTACCACGCTGTGCCATTCTGTTCTGCTTTGTGCCATTCCGTTTCTGTCCTTGTACCGTTCGGTAGTTGCGATGCTTAACCTGGCAACGGCGACCCCGTTTTCCAACCTTCTTACTTCCGGGTCTTGCCCCAAATTTCCAACTAAGATTACTTTATTGACCATTGTGTAGTTTTTTTGTGGATTGATGTTTTCTGTCTAAAATAATTCTAAATATAGGGATTTATCCTTGAAATACAAATCTACTATTTTAGGAAAAGCAAAGTTATTAATGTTTTTCTGCTTGACCTCAAAAAAATCAAATTCATTCTCAGCCAGTGGGCCTTCTAGTTCCAATTCCCAAAAGACGGCAATAATTCGTTGGTGAGTCAGTAGCTGTTTGAAAGGCTTTGATTTTTTCTTAATGGTGAATTTAGTTGTTCCAAGTATTCTTTGCAATGTTTTGTGGTTTGTCAAAACAGGTTCTTCGAGAAGTTCATCGGCTTCGATGAGTGGAAAGTCGTATAGGTTTCGCCAAATATCTTTTTGTATGCGCTTATTCAAATAAACTATATCTTTATATGAACAGATTAGATAGTTAAAATAGCGGTCTCGCTTTTTAATTTTTTTGGATTTAACTGGAAGTACACCGATTAAGCCTTCGGCATACGCAGCGCAAGTGGTCTGCATGGGACAGACTGTACAGTTAGGATTGACAGGAACACACTGGGTGGCTCCGAAATCCATGATGGCTTGATTGTACGTTCCAGGCTGTTTTTTGTCGAGTAAGTCATCCGCTAATTGGTTAAATTCTTTTTTTCCTGCGGTGGTATCAATGGGGGTTTCAATACCAAAAACTCTGGATAATACTCGAAAGACGTTGCCATCAACGACGGCGTGGGGCAAATTAAAGGCAAAAGAAGCAATTGCCGCCGCCGTGTAGGGACCCACGCCCTTTAAGTTCAAAATAGCACTGTGGGTATCAGGAAATTGACCGTTTAATTCGTTGGCAATGAATTTAGCAGTGAAGTGCAAATTTCTCGCACGGGAATAATAGCCTAGGCCCTCCCACAACTTCATCACTTTGTCCTCGGGGGCATTAGCCAAATCGGTGACCGTAGGAAAATTAGCTTTAAATTTTTCAAAATAAGGTAATCCTTGAGCTACTCTGGTTTGTTGTAAGATGATTTCGGATAACCAAATATAATAGGGGTTCTTTTCATTTTTCCAAGGTAGGGGACGGTCGTTCGTTGCAAACCAGTTCAACAGTTGGTTAGTAAAAAATTGTTGTTTAACTGTTTTTTTCTTCATAAAGTCAAAATAGAAAATGGCGATAAGCAATACAAGCCTACCGCCATTTTCATGGTGTTGATATTTTAATGGAGCTAAAACCTAGAAAGAATTAAATTATACTCGTTCTCGCAATGCTCCCATATTGTCGTATCGCCGATTAATTAATCCTTTCAACTCTTTTCTGGCGAAGAAGATTCTACTCTTAACCGTTCCAAGAGGCAACTCCAAATAATCCGCAATTTCCTGATACTTGTATCCAGAGTAGTGCATCATAAAAGGCACTTTAATGCTTTCGTCCAAACCACTAATCATCCCTTTTATCTCCTTAACCATGATGTTTGAACCAGCTTTGTTCGAAATCGCTACATTGCCGGAATTGATGTAGTACATGTTGTCAGTCGAGTCCATGATGGTGTTGGCTTTTACTTTCTTGCGATAGTTGTTGATAAAGATGTTCTTCATGATGGTAAATAACCATGCTTTGAAGTTAGTTCCAGGCCGAAATTTGTCTCTATTGGTCAAAGCTCTAAAGGCCGTTTCTTGATACAAGTCCTTGGCATCTTCCATGCTTTTGGTCAAATTGTAAGCAAAAGAATTTAGAACAGGTGTCATCTTGTTGAAGTGGTTATAGAATTCCGTTGAGGTCATAATTCGACAGGTTTTATCAGTTAAGTGATTTTTGTTGAATCAAATGTACGAATAAGTTAAACAAATTACAAAGAATCGTTAAACATTTTCTTTATTTATTTATACCACACAAACCTATCTAAATGCTATTTTGGTATTTAAAACACTGAAAATCAAATTTTTATAAATTAAAAACGAGTTGTCGTCTATTTATTAAATTTTCAGAAAAAATTGAAAGTTTAAGCTTTTG